>CAZHFA010000006.1:0-4368 GCA_964531865.1 uncultured Bdellovibrionales bacterium | reverse complement strand
TCTCATTTCAAGCATATCATCAGCAAGACCTAAAATTGCTGATTATCCTTTTACGACATTAGTTCCTAATTTAGGAGTTGTTAGTGTAAACGATAAATCATTTGTGGTTGCTGATATTCCAGGGCTGATTCCTGAAGCGTCAAAAGGGAAGGGGCTAGGAGTCACATTTTTAAAGCATATTGAAAGATGTAAGGTTATATCACATTTAATAGATGTTTCTGCATATCAAGATGTACAATCTACATTAGATGCATTTGATAAAATAAATATAGAGTTAAATAATTTTTCAAAAGAATTATCGAGTAAAAAACAAATTGTTGTTTTTTCTAAAATAGACGCGGTGACGGATAAAAAAATTTTAGTAAAGTTACAAAATGCATTTAAGAAAAAAGGCTTTGAATCTTTTGCGATATCGAGTGTGACAAAAGAAGGTGTAGGGGAGTTATTAAGTAAATTAGTTAATGTTATTATAAATTAAAAAATATTATTAAATAAGAAAAGGAAGAGGAGTATAAAAATAGTGGAGAGTGTAAAAAACTTTGTGTAAAGTTTTTTACACTCTCAAATAGTGTTTTTAAAACCTTATATTTTTCTCCTCTTTATCTTGTTATTTTTTTCAAAGACTATATAAATTAACGACTCCACATTTTTGGGGAGGGAAGAGTCTTTATATAATTGAGAAATGCCGCAAATGGGTTTTTCCCTTTTAAAGGATTGTCTTTCTTTAATTCTCCTTCAAAAGTCTTTCCGTTCCAAAGTGCATATACGAGCCTCCAAGGAGGAATACTATATGGAGTAATTAAATCTTCGTCAATCTTAATTCCCAGTGTGTGTGTGTAATAGACCACCACCCAAATGTAGCCATCTCCACTATCACTATAGCCGTCTTTATTGTATTTGTCCCTATCGGTTCGAAATTCGACATGAATATCCTGTTCATTGAGCCCAAAAGTGCTCATTAAACTTTGTTTTACAAAAACAGCCCTTGAGCTTAACACGTTATTTTCCATAATAAATAACCTTTCTGTACTCTCCTTAGAGAGCTAAAAAAATTTTTAAGCTTAGAAAACATTCTCCAAGCTTCCTTCCTCTTCCCATTTCAGGGTTAGCATTATGCTATATTGATTTTCTTAGTCAAAAAATTTTATAGGATTTGTTTTAATTTTTTCCTAAATCTAAGATTGAATTTCTTTTATTTCTTTTAACAATTACAGGTGCGTTTAAGGGTTTTATTGCGGAAAGTTGCCAGATTCTCCAGATTAAATCATTATCTAAAACTAAATCCGCATTTAAAATTTGTTTTCCATCAAATGCTTTAAGTGGTTGAGATAATTTCATTCCATTTACTAATGAAGAAATTTTTATTCTTTCTTCGTTCTCTTTTGGAACGTATTTTTTAGTATCTAACGCATCTTTTATTAACATTGGATCATTAGATGTTGAATCATCAAGGTAAAATTTATGACTAGTACTTAGTAATGCTTCAGATAATATTTTTAGTATGCAACAAACAGGTGCTGGATGAAATCTTTTTACGAATTGTCCTTTTTTAAAAGTATTAAAAATTCTATACCCTGCACGTGGATTCCAAGATATCCCTTGCCAACATGCTTTATCAACAATGTCGCTAAGTAAAATTGCTGAAGCTACAATAGATAGTTCACTATTGTCTATTATTTCTTCATCTTTTATTAAATCAGCCATACATAATAAGATATCGCTAATTTCAGTTAATTGATAAGTCCTGGTAAGTTTATCATTGGTACTTAAAATCTCCTCTTCAATTTTCTCTTTGTAACTTATAGATTGATTTCCTAAGCAATCCATTTTAAATAAATTACTCTTACTCTCGATCATTGTTGTTGCAAACAAAAAACTGGCTATTTTGGCTCGCTCTTTTAACTCATCAGATATTGGAAGAGATTGTAAAATTAACGTGGTTAAAAATGAAACCCTATGTAAATGCTTTTTTCCCCAATCGCTTGATTTATCGCAGAGAGTGCTTATAAGTCCCATTGCTTTTTTATTTTTTAATGGAAGATGTTCTTCTCCTAAATCTGAACAATTTAAAAATGATTTTGTATAAATTTCTCCATAAAAATTTTTATCTTCTATTCCAAGAGTTAAAAAATGATTAAAAATTAAATTAGAAATAGCTTTTGGATCTCCATAGTTTATTTGAGATGCTTTCATTAACTCTTCTTGTTTTTTTAGTGCATTTTTTCTCCTGTTTAATAATCGCTCTAAAAATTTTAATCCTAAGATTATATCATCATTTTTGTATGGATAGCTTAGGGGAACACTTACAGAAAAACTTCGATTTAGTATTGCTTCATATAAATGAGCTTCTCTTCCTATCACTAACATTGGAAAATTAAATAATATGTCAATCTCTAAAAGAGCTTGGATATTTGTAATGCACTGCTTTTCATTGCTTCCACAAAGAGCAATAAAAAAATAATCTATATCTTGATCTTGAGTTAACTTTTCTAAATCTTCATTTCGTGGAATTACTTGGCTATTGTAACCTGATTTTAAAAGAAAATTTCTTAGACTACCTGAAAACTCTTCTGCAAATTCCAGAATGAAAATTTTTTTATTTTGTGAAGATGCATCCATTATAAAAACTAAATAAATAAAAAAGTAAAATTCACTTTATAGCAAAATATATATTTTTGCTATCTATAATTTTTTTGTTCTAATGCTTCTATTTTCGACAGATTAGTAATTTTACTTTAGCTTTTTTGCATTTTCATTCCTTGCTAAAATTACATATAGCATATATACTAACGTTATAAAATCGTTGGAAAATATATAAAAAAATAGGCTAAAAATGGATCAAGATTTAAATATAAATTCGGTTACTTCTGTAAATATTGAAGAAGAGATGAAACAATCTTACATGGATTATGCTATGAGTGTAATTGCGGGAAGGGCATTACCAGAAGTAAGAGATGGTTTAAAGCCAGTACAGAGACGTGTATTGTATGCAATGTTTAAAGAAGGACATTTTTATAATAGAAAGACTGTAAAATGTGCTGGTGTTGTTGGTGAAGTTTTAAAAACATTACATCCTCATGGTGATTCTTCCGTTTACGATGCATTGGTAAGGTTAGCACAATCTTGGACACTTCGTTATCCACTTATTGATGGGCAGGGAAATTTCGGCTCCATTGATGGAGATCCTGCTGCTGCATATCGTTATACGGAATGTAGAATGATGAAGATTGCAGATTATTTATTGCAAGATATTGATAAAAATACGGTAGATTCAACTCCAAATTTTGATGATACGACAAAAGAACCTGTTGTATTACCGACAAGGATTCCAAATTTACTGGCAAATGGGGCAGATGGTATTGCTGTTGGTATGGCTACTCATATTCCTCCGCATAATGTCTCTGAGTTGGTTTCTGGGGCGATTGCCCTCATAGAAAATCCTCATTTAACGATAGAAGCTCTTATGAAGTATATTCCTGGACCTGATTTTCCAACCGGAGGGTTGATATATGGGAAAAGAGGTATTTTAAGTGCATATAAAGAAGGAAGAGGCATCATACAGATAAGAGCAAAAATTGAGACAGAAATTTTAAAAGGAAAATCACGTGAGGTTACAGCTCTTGTTGCTACAGAGATTCCATTTCAGGTAAATAAAGCAAGACTTGTTGAAAAAATTGCAGAGCTTGTTAATGATAAAGTTATAGATGGTATTTCTAAATTAAGAGATGAGTCTGATAGAAATGGGTTAAGAATCGTAATGGAGCTAAAGAAAGATGCAACTTCTGAGGTTGTGTTAAGTCAACTTTATAAATTAACACCACTTCAAGCTAGTTTTGGAGTTATAAATCTAGCTATTGTTGATGGTAGGCCAAAAATTTGTTCATTAAGTGAATTATTAAATCGTTTTATAGATCATAGGCGTGATGTTGTTACAAGAAGGACAGAGTTTGAGCTTGGAAAAGCAAAAGAAAGAATGCATATTTTGGAAGGTTTTAAAATAGCGTTATTGAATTTGGATGAAGTTATAAAGTTAATTCGAGCAGCACAGACTCCACAAGATGCAAAAAATGGATTGATGGAAAGATTTTCATTAAGTGTTCTTCAATCGCAAGCAATCTTGGATTTGAAATTGCAAAAATTAACAGGAATGGAACGCTTGGCAATTGAAAAAGAGTTTGATGATTTAAAGGCTGAAATGGACAGGTTATTAGCTTTATTGTCTGATAATGCAAAAATTGATGCTTTGATTGTTACTGAATTGAATGAAGTAAAAGAAATTTTTGGTGATCCAAGAAGATCTAAACTTGTTGAAGAAACAGATGATATAGATATTGATAGAGAAGATTATCATCTCTGTCCATCTCATAT
>CAZHFA010000005.1:14364-22890 GCA_964531865.1 uncultured Bdellovibrionales bacterium | reverse complement strand
TGTAATGGCACCAAAGATCATATCCCAAAAGTTTATTGAGTCCTAATGTTGGAAAAACATTATTCTCGTTTGGATCGTGGGGTAAACAAACATTTATATCTTTACTTAATAAGGCCGCCCCTGCACTTCCTCCAAAATAAACACCACCTAAATTTAAGTAAGAATTTATACTTGAAAACATTTTTGATTTTGATAATTTTTCTAATAAATTAAAAGTATTTCCTCCACCAACATATATTCCATCAAAATCTTTACAATCTATTTTTTCATTAATATCTGTCCACATTTTTATATTTGTAATTCCAAAAGAAGAAAAAACTTTTGATATCCACTTAAAAGAAGCTTCATATTGAAAGGCATCACCAGGAATATATAATAAATTCCTTTGCGATTTTAAATTATCTGCAAATAATTTATGTATTTTAAAAGACTGAAATTCGTCCCCACCGCCTGATAGTATAAACATATTTTCGACCTTTGTTGTCTTTATCACTTATTTTACCATACGATAAACTATATAGCATTGCCCTAAAAAACAATACAAAGTAATATGTTTTATAAGCGAAAAGCATTTTGTTTTATAAACGATGCTTCGTATATACATATTTTTATCAACAAACGCCACGAGGATTTATGAAAAAAATTATTTTATTCATCGCAATAATTTGCGGATTATTTGTATTTGCTTGCACAGATAGTTCTAGCAGTAGTTCATCTTCCGAGTCATCATCAACAAATACGTCAGAATCAAAATGTAAAATTCCTGCAAATAGAGAGCTTGTAAGCAATCCACCAGATAGTCTTCTTATAAAAGCTACTCTTGAACGAGTAATTTCTGCTGAGCTATTTATTTTTTCTCCATTTGAGGGAGGTGATAACTTTTTAGTAAAACTTCCAGCAGTGGCAGATAGCGGAACAACAAATTCACAATTAAATTATATAGAAGATTTAATCGAACGCAGCGGCACATTTGTAAAAATTTACAAAGCAGAAAAAGACTGCGTTGTAACGGTAAATGGTGGAGGAAAAGCTTATATTGCAAGTATCGTTTTTGAAGATAATACAGTATTGGCAGAAAAATTATTATCCATAGGATATTTAAAATCTGATGTTGCAACATGTGTTAGTGGAAGTTTAGTTTCTTGTTATGCTGGGTTAGTAGGAAGTGGAGTTGGAACAGAAGCTAGTGATGAAGTTGTAAGTAATTTTCTCTGGAAACCAAAAGCAGATAAAGATGGAAAACTAGTTGTATTATTAAATCCATCAAACGTTACAATTTATGTTGATGGTGAAAAATTAACAAATACTGGAGCTAGTAATGGAAGAGGAACAACAGCAAGAGGCAAAAAAGAAGGTTGCAATTATGGAAAGCCAACTATCAAGGTTATAGACTACGCAGGAAAGGCAGTTAAATTTCCAGATGGAAAAACATCATATGTAATTTCTGATGGCTGCAAAAGAATTGAATTTAAATAATATTTTATGAACAATAAGAAAGAGTTTCTTGTCTTATTGCTATTATTTTAATTTTGATAAACTCATTTTTTACTTTTAATTTTGCATTAAAACAAAATAATTCAATTAAAATTTGAAGCGATATTGGCAACATCACCACAAGCTCGTGTTTGTGGAGTTCCATCTGTATCTTTTCAAATGTTTGATGAAAATGGAAATATTATGTCTAAAAAAATAGTTTTTGGACCAAATGAAAAATACATTAGAAATTTAAAAACGCCCATAGGAAGTGATTACCCATATTATCTTTTAATCTCAACAAGAAAAGCAAAACAAATGACAATAAAAGTTTTAGATTATGATGGAAAAATTGATTGAGATCATTTTTCAATTGTTGATGGGGCATTTCTAATAAATAAAACTTCTGAAAAATAAGATAAATGATATAAAAAATTTTTAGATTTTCTATCTAAATTTTTATTCTTTTATTTTTCTTCTTTATTTTCTTACCCATAAATATTGGGATTCATCTGTTTTATGTTCAAAATTATCTAGAATGTACTTATATATCAAATTGTGAGTTTCACTATATTTTAATTTTGGATTTCCATCTAATGGAGTATCAACAACAATAGCAACCTTTACATTTGCTTTTTCTATTCTTTTAATTTCTTCCTTTTGAAAATCTTCAGTTCGTGGATGTAGGTTACGAACTTCAAAAGTTGGAATATCCTTACCAATAACAGGATATAACACCCAATATGGAACTACTAAAACTCCATCTTCAATATTAGGAGCATATTTTTTTGTCATATCTTTTACAAAATTTATATCTCCTGCGACATATTGATTCATTAAAAGCGTATCCTTTCCGACTTGAACTTCTTTACAAACCCGCTCTCCCAAACATTCATATTTATAGAAATATGGATACATTATAAAAACACTAGATAACATTACACCATAAATAGCCATATTTTTAACAATTTTATTTTCAAAATTTAAAATAATAATTATTGTACCTATTAGCATCGGAAAAATAGCATGACATAAATGCCCGACATCAGCTCTTTGATATGCATAATTTGCATAAGGAATAGAAAGAAAAAAAGTAGCCAACAAAATACTTAAGCACTTTTGAGATAATTTATTTTTTTTACATTCTTTAAAAAGGATTTTTATCACCCAAAACAACCCTGCTAATGGATATATTAAAAGTGCCAAAAAGCAACATCCAACTAAAAAACTTCGAATTGAATTAAGTGTTATGCCTTGTGAAAAATCTGTCGTCCAAGGAAACGGTATTGGAAGCGAAAAGTGAATACCATATTCATTTGTAAACATAAATTTTATTGAATTTATAAAAGCTCCTAAAAAGTCAGGATAAATTATCATCAATAAATACATTGGAAAATAGCCAACAATTATCCCCGTCCCCCACATAAAAATTGCTTTTAAAAATTTAGGAGTAATAATTTTTCTTGAAAATTGAATAGATGCTATCGCTAAAATTTGTGCAATAAATCCATAAGCTCCGTGATTCCTTCCAAAAAATGCGATAAGTCCTAGCAGTAACCCTGCGACAAAATATCTTTTTAAAGTTGGTTTATAAATTAATTGAAATAGAATTCCTATTGAAAAAATTGAAATAGAAATATCAAAAAATTTATGACGTGGATATTGCCAAAAAAATAAAATAACTAGTGAAAGAAAAATATAAAAAAGGGTAATTTTCTTTTTCTCTTTTATTGACCTTTCAATCAATACGCCCCCTATAAATAATCCAAAAACTTGAATAAGACTAAGAATAATCCTTAAAGTTATTATTCCATGATCTCCAAATATTTTCATAAAAAATGCTGACAAATAATAACGTCCTGGGTCATATGAATTAAAATTTAACAAAGGAACATCTCCTTTAAAAATTCTTAAACTCTCATACCAAAGAGCACCTTCATCAAACATATTAAAAGAAATATGTCCCTGTAAAAAAAATGAAGTTGTTACTAATAAAACAGAAAAGAAAAAAATATAAATCTTCATAATCTAAAAATCCTTTAGATAATTTATAAAATTGTAACTCAAAAAAGCAAACTCTCTAGACGCACAGCTTCTAATAAAGTAAAATGACGCATATGAATTTAAAATTATATAATACAGAAACTAGAAGCGTGCAAGACTTTAAACCTATTAGCAATAATGATGTAAAAATGTATTGTTGTGGCCCTACAGTATATAACTATGCACATATTGGAAATTTACGTACATATATTTTTGAAGATATTTTAAGAAAAGTTTTAAAGCGAGCAGGATATAACTTAAAACACGTTATGAACATAACAGATGTTGGACATCTTGTTGGAGACCTTGATTCTGGGGAAGACAAAATGCTTGTTGCAGCAGAACGTGAACAGAAAAGTGTTCTTGATATTGCAAGATTTTATGAAGATGCTTTTTTTAAAGATTGTAAAGAATTAAATATAGAACGCCCCAATATTGTTTGCAGAGCTACTGAAACAATAAAAGAGATTATTGAATTCATTCAAGAGTTAGATAAAAAAGGATACGTTTATATTGCCGATGGAAATGTTTATTTTGATACTTCAAAATTTAAAGACTATGGAAAAATGGCAGGATTAAAACTTGAAAATCTTTTATATGGTTATCGAGTTGAAGAAGATAAAAACAAAAAAAATCAGACTGATTTTGTCTTATGGTTTACAAATTCAAAATTTAAAAATCATATACTTTCTTGGCCTTCTCCATGGGGAGATGGATATCCAGGGTGGTGTATTGAATGTTCAGCAATGGCTATAAAACATTTAGGAGAAAGATTAGATATTCATTGCGGTGGAATTGATCATATCAACGTTCATCATACAAATGAAATTGCACAAAGTGAAGGACTTCTTGGACATCGATGGGTTAACTTTTGGATACATGGAGCATTTTTAGAGGTTAAGACTGGAAAAATGTCAAAATCTTCAGAAAATTTTTTAACTGTTCAGCTTTTAAAAGATAAAGGATACAATCCTCTTTGTTATCGATATTTATGTTTATCGGCTTATTACCGCTCTCCTTTAACTTTTACTTTTGAAAGCTTAGATTCAGCAAAATCAGCGTATGAGAAATTAAAGGAAACTTATTTTACATTACAAGATGAAGCAAAAAAAGATTCTTCAATTGATAAGGAAATAATAAAAAAATATAAAGACTTGTTTGATACATTTTTATTTGACAATTTAAATACTGCACAAGTAGTTTCTAATACATGGGTAATGCTAAAAGACAAAAATATTTCTCCACAGACAAAAATAGAAATTTTAAAAGACATTGATACAGTTTTAAGTTTAGGAGTAAATGATTTTAAGCAAGAAGATAATTTAAATTTATCACAAGAAGTTCAAGATATTATTGAAGCTAGAAAACTTGCAAGAAAAAACAAAGATTGGAAAACATCGGATGAACTTAGAGATAAGCTTTTAAATGAATTTAAGATCGAAGTAAAAGATTTATCTTTAGGAGAATTCACAATAAAGAAAATTTAGAAAGTTTAAATTTTTATATATTTTTAAGACTAAACTCGCATCCACAATATTTTTGCATATAAAGATTATACATTCTTGAAAGTTCTTTTGAGTGAAGATAGCCATTATGCTTTTTAAAGTCTGATGGAAGATATTTTGTAATGTTACATTTCATAAAATTATTATCATCATTTTTTTGACTAAAGATTACTGCATTATCATTAAGTGATAAGCCAATCAGATTGACTTTTTCTGCATCTTTATAAGGACTAAGTGTTAGAGTTGTCGCAAAGTAATCAAAATTATTTTTTGTCGCATAATCAAATGTTTTTTTTAATCTAAATTCATAGCATCGCTGACATCTTATTCCACGTTCTTTTTCATCTTTTAACTTGGGATTTTCATTTATTTTAATAGCATTAAAAAAATCATCTCTATTATAATTCTCTTCAATTAGAGGAATATTTACTTTATTGTTTTTAAAAATAGCTAATAAATTTTTAAATGTATCAAGCCTTTTTTGATATTCTTCCATGGGATAAATATTAGGATTATAAAAAAAAGCCGTTACATTAAATACATCGACAAGCCTTTCCAAACATGTAGTTGAGCAAGGAGCACAACAAACATGAAGTAAAAGAGAAGGATGTCTTCCTTCTTTTTCTATCTCATTAAGACATTCGTTAAATAAAATATCATAATTTATATTCATAAAATTTTTTGATTATTTTTAAGAAAAATGTTCTTAGATTTCCTTATCATGTACTTTTGATGATAGATCATGATTTTGATTATTTACATTTTTTGAAAAACTTTCATTATTATTTTTCATAATACATTGTCCGTTAAAAATAGCCCCATCTTCAACTTCAATACTTGGACTTTCGATATTTCCATTTAACAATGCACCTTTTTTTAAAGAAATTTTTTCTTTTGCTATAAGATCCCCAACAACATTTCCATAGATAACAATTTGACTTGCTTTTATGTTAGATTTTAATTTTGCAGTTTGTCCAATAGTAATTAAAGACTCCCCTATTATTTCCCCTTCAATTTGAGCATTTATTTCAGCAACACCTTTAAAAAATAAATTTCCAGATATTTTTGAATCTGCCCCTAAAATTGCCTCTAATTTACTATCCATAATAATTCCTTTAAATAAAAATCACACTTTGTAACACTAAAACAAAACTAACACCCAGTAATAATTTGAGTAACCCTATCCAATTCCTCTTCAGAATAATATTCAATTTCTATTTTTCCTCTTCCATTTTTTTGATGCTTTAGATTGATTCTCGTTCCTAATTTTTGTCTAAGTGAATCTATAACATCAGAAAATTTTGAGTTCGCATCTAGTTTTTCTAAACTTTTATCATTATCATGATCTGGGACTTTATGAGCTTTTCCTGCATCAAGAACCCATGCATTAGAAACAAGTTTTTCTAACTCTCTTACAGAAAGCCCTTCAGTTTGAATTTTTTTTGCAAAAGATTTTTGTGCAGATTTTTCTTTTAAAGAGAGCAATATTTTTGCATGACCTAATGTTATAACCTTATTTTTTACCATTTCTTGAACTTCTAATGGAAGATCTAATATTCTTAAAAAATTTGTAACTGTTGTACGATCTTTTCCCAATTTTTCTGCAAGCTCCGCTTGGTTTATCCCCTGTTCTTTTATAATTTTTTGATATGCTTTTGCCTGTTCAACGGGATTTAAATTTTCTCTTTGAATATTTTCGACAACTGCAATTTCATAGGCATCATTATCATTCAACTCCTTAATAATAACAGGAACATCCATCAAACCAGCCATTTTTGCAGCTCTAAAACGGCGTTCTCCTGCAATAATTTCATATTTGTCGTCTTTTTTTCTTACTAAAATTGGTTGTAATACGCCATGTTTTTTAATAGATTCAGATAATTCGACTAAATTTTTTTCTAAAAATTCCTCTCGAGGTTGTCCATCATTTGCGATAATATCATTTATATTAATTTTTATATCATTAGTAAGAATATTTCTATTTTGGGTAGTATTTTTCTCTAAATTACCGTTAAAATTAACAACATTATTTTTTTCTTTTTCAAAATTTTCATTAAAAATAGAATTTAAACTACCTACTGTATTGTTTTCGTTAAGTGGAGTAGATATTAACGCACTAAGTCCACGCCCTAAAACTTTTCTTTCTTTTTTTCCAGCGTTCATATAATCTCCTAAAAAATACCAATAAAACTTAATAATAAAAAAATAATTTATTTATTTGCAACATTTTCCAACTTTTCCAACGCTTCCTTATGCTCTTTTAATTTCCTAATAGCTCTAAAATCAATTTCTTGTGCCAATTCATGGTATGATTTCGCACCAAATGATTTTGGATCATAAACTGCTATTGGTTGTGCGTAACTTGGACATTCAGAAAGTCGTATATTTCTTGGAATAATTGTTTTAAAAACTAATTCTTTAAAATAATTTCTAGCCTCCTGCTCCACCATTGGAGAAAGTTTTGTACGAATATCATACATAGTAAGAAACACGCCCAATAACTCTAATTTTGAATTTATCGTTTTTTTAACAAAATCTACCGTATTTACTAATGCAGAAATTCCTTCCAACGCATAATATTCGGCTTGTAAAGGAATTAAAATATAATCAGAAGCTCCCAAAGCATTTAACGTTAAAAGTCCAGAAGATGGCGGACAATCTATGTATATATAGTCATAATGTTTTCTAAGAAGAGCTAATTCTGTTTGTAAAATAAGCTCCCTACCTTGTGTTTTTCCAATTTCAAGCTCTAAACTTACAAGATCTTTAGAAGCAGGTACAACCTCCAAATTTTGTATAGAAGTTTTTTGTATAACTTTTTCTAAAGAAAATTTACCAAAAAAGACATCATATAAATCTTCCCCTTCAGAAAGTAAAGAAACACCTAAACCACTTGAGGCACTAGCTTGAGGATCAAGATCTATAAGCAATACTGAATATCCCATCATAGACATTTCAGTTGCTAAGTTTACAGCACTTGTTGTTTTTCCAACCCCGCCTTTTTGATTTGATATAGAAATAATATTTTTCATTTTTTTATAATATTTTCAACGCGTTATCAATGTTCCACGTGGAACATTTTTAAAAAAATATATGCAAAGATACTTTAAGATACTTAAAGATAGTAATCTATTCGGAACAAAAAGCAAGATTTTTTTACGTTATTTATCAATGAAATAAAAGATTTTAATCATTATTTATTTATAAAAGTGAGCATTTGTATAAAAAAAAGTATTTCATTAAATAATTTTTTGTATTTATTTTTAGGGAGCAGACTTACAGCCTGCAAAATTGTTGGAGATGATCGTTTACCCAGGGTATGTGCTCCTTTCAGGATCACTAACCCTGGGCTATGTCATTCGGCTCCTTCGGAGCGGGGTCATTTAGCTTTCCTATTTATTGACTTCGCCCTTTCAGGGCAACGATAATTTTCCAATATACAAAATATAGATGTTCCACGTGGAACATGAGATTTTACTTTAAAATTAAATAGTTATGATGTTTT
>CAZHFA010000005.1:10449-14264 GCA_964531865.1 uncultured Bdellovibrionales bacterium | reverse complement strand
TAGTACTTTTGTACATTGAGGAGGCGAAGTCCCCCCGAATTGTTTGATTTATCGCCACAAGTGCAATCTAAAAAAAATGTTCCACGTGGAACATTAAATTTTATAATATAATTAAAAAGTTATCATATTTTTGTTTTGATTTTTTTATAAAAATCAAAAATATTTTAAAAATTTTTTGTATATTCATTTTTTAATTTTAAAAAAATTTACTTTAACAATTATTTTTATATATTTATTTTTAGGTTGCAGACTTACAGCCTGCAAAATTGTTGGAGATGATCGTTTCCCCAGGGTATGTGCTCCTTTCAGGATCACTAACCCTGGGCTATGTCATTCGGCTCCTTCGGAGCGGGGTCATTTAGCTTTCCTATTTATTGACTTCGCCCTTTCAGGGCAACGATAATTTTCCAATATACAAAATATAGATGTTCCACGTGGAACATTAAATTTTATAATATAATTAAATAGTTATTGCATTTTTGTTTTGATTTTTTTATAAAAACAATTCAAAATAGTTTTCTTTTTTTATTTTTATTTAACAATAATTTTAGTCGCTCTAAAAATTCAAAGTTAATATTTTTGTATTTTTTAAAACATACTTATATATTTATTTTTTAGCTTGTGTACTTAAATATGCATCCATAAATTTATCCAAGTCACCATCCAACACTGCTTCGGCATTTGATGTTTCATAGTTGGTACGTGTATCTTTAACCATTTTATATGGATGCAAAACATAATTTCTAACTTGACTTCCAAAATCTATTTTATTCTTATCCCCTTGTATTTGTTCTAATTTTTCTTGGTTTTTTCTTTCCTCTAATTCGTAAAGCCTAGCTTTTAAAACCTTCATTGCTTGATCTTTATTTTTATATTGAGATCGTTCATTTTGGCACGTAACCACAAGCCCCGTTGGTATATGTGTAATCCTAATTGCTGAATCTGTTGTGTTAACATGCTGTCCACCTGCTCCTGAAGATCTGTACGTATCAATCCTTAAGTCCTTTTCATCGATTTTTACATCTATTTCATCTTCGATGTCCGGCATAACTGAAACGGCAGCAAAAGAAGTATGGCGTCTTTTCCCTGAATCAAAAGGTGAAATCCTTACTAATCTATGAACCCCCTGCTCGCCCTTTAAAAAACCATAAGCATATTCCCCCCTTATAAGCATTGTCGTGCTTTTTATCCCAGCAACTTCTCCATCCACCCTATCCAATTGTTCGCATGCAAATCCTTTTCTTTCAGCCCAGCGGGTATACATCCTAAGTATCATTAAGGCCCAATCCTGCGCTTCAGTACCACCAGCACCAGAATTTATATCTAAAATTGCATTTAATTCATCAAACTTTTCAGACATCTTTGATACAAAATCTAATTGGTATATTTTATTCTTAATTTTTTTATAAATCCCCTGAAGCTCTACTAAAAAATCAACATCCCCAAGTTCTGCATAAAGCTCAAGCCCTGCCAATAAATCTTTATAACTGTGTTTTATTTCCTCATACTCCGTAACACACTGATTTATATTAGATTTTTCTCTTAAAACTATTCTTGCATTCTCGACATTCTCCCAAAACCCTTCCTCTTCAGAAGCTTTTTCAATTTCTTCTAATCTTTCTCTTTTCTTATCAATGTCAAAGTAACCTCTTAAGAAATTTGATTTGATCCTGTATATTGTCTAAATCCCCTTCTATTTGCGAAATTTCTACTAATTCTTGCCCCATATTCATTTTACCATTAAAAATTTATGTTCATATTTTTTTATTAAATCATCTTGTAAATCAAACATTTCTTTTTCATTTTTCTTAGATACATTTTCATGATCAAAACCAATTAAATGTAAAACACCATGTGTTAGCAATCTAAAAATTTCTTCATTAAAACTTGTTTTATACTCTATAGCTTGCTTCTTAGCCGTCTCTAAGGAGATTACAATATCTCCCAAACTTTTAAAAAAAACATTTTTTTCCCCATCAAGGCTGGCAAAAGATAAAACATCAGTAGGTCTATCCTTTCCCCTATAATCTTTATTTAAGCGATGAATAAAATCATCATCCACAAATAAAATACTTACTTCGTTTAAAAAATCTTCAATAATAAAATTTGAATCCACATCTCCTAACAACGATTTAACACCTTTTTTTACGGCATTAATCAATATCTTAATCCTTGTTTGATTACTAACTATAACTTTCCAATTTTTTCTCATATGTAATAACGTACAATAAAGAATAAATTTATAAAATAGAATTTATAAAATATACTTAAAAACTAAAGTAATACATATGTAAAAAAATCTTATTACATTTTAGAAATCAAATAACACTTTAAATATTAAACAAATTATTTTTTAACGTCTTCCTCCATTTAAAGAACGCTCAACAACATCTAATGCTTCCATATTACGGTCTGATTCTTCACCATCCATAAACGCAAGAATTGTCCTTATAGACAAAATAGCCGTATTAGCTCTTTTTTCCGTGTCCCCCAAATGCTTCTCGATCACATCTACACGTTCTGTATTTAAAATATCCCTTAATGTAGACATTTTTTTAACGACAAACAATGAAGTTAAAACATTTGCCTCCGAATTATTCTCTTCTTTAAAAGCTCTTATTTTCCCCATCAATTCATCAATATTACTTAACACCACTTGCTTTACCACCTCCATCTCCTCATGTGATACACCTGAAAAACGCGAGACAAGATGCAAATTATTATCTATTTTATAGCTTAACATCCCATCTATAATTTTCATTAAATTTTCCTCTATCCCTTCAGCCCCTTTCCAATTTTGACACAATGCATTTAACTCCTTTGTAGCATCCACTAAACAATTTGACGGAGCTAATTTCCTATCAGCAGAAACAATTCCAGATCTAATATATTCACATTTTATGTTTATAAAATCCTTTAATTGACGTGTTAGTCTGGAATTACTTTCTATACCTTCTTGAAAACGCGAAACAGCGTCTAACCCTTCATTTTGACACGGTGGTAAACACCTTCTTTCCGCATCTACAAAATCTCTTAATCCCCCTTCAACTAGCGGAGAAAAAGTTTTATCATAAATTGGATTACCATTAATGTTTGCTCCCATTATTGCTGTAGTCATACATACCTCCATAATGTTTTTATAAAACTTTTTATCCAAAAAAATTTTTGAATAAAAAGTACACATAAATTTTTAATAATTACCTTTAATAAAAATTTTTTATTAAAAATAATTAAAGAAAATTTTAAAACTGAATATTTAATTTTAAGAATGAATGATAAAAATACAGATATCTGGTTTGGTCTTGTAACGAACAACGAAAAAATTGAAATCAATTTTAAATTAATTTCTTTTATCAAAATGAAATGCTTTTTTAAAATATAAAATATTAAATAAAAAAGAACCTTTCAAATTCCCTAATAAAATTTTACATCTAACAACTCATGACTTATCGTGCCCCGAGAACGTAACAGAAAAAAAGCCATAACGCAATAACTTTTTTTTCAAAAAACTTATATTTTAGATTTTATTATTTTGATATAGAATAAAAAACTATGATATCAAACGGGAAAAATGGATTTATAATAATAAAAGACAATTTTATTTGTCTTAGATTTCAATATAATAAAGAACGATATAAATACTTATATTCTCTATCCAACACGACATACAATAAAGAGGAAAAACTTTGGTATGTTCCGATAAAACATTTTAATAAATTATATAAGTCTAAAAATTTTTCAGTATCAAATTTTCTAGTATATTTAAAATAGATTTCATGATTATTTTGAATTTGATGTCATACAAATATAGAAAA
>CAZHFA010000005.1:0-10439 GCA_964531865.1 uncultured Bdellovibrionales bacterium | reverse complement strand
ATAAAACATTTTAATAAATTATATAAGTCTAAAAATTTTTCCAAAGACTCAATTGATTATCAAGTAGATTTTAATGATGTAAAAAAAAAGTTAGAAATAGAAAATAACTTAAAAAAAATTGCACTTAAAAACTTACTTAATAATCCTTTCTGCGTTTCAAAAAATGATATCGAATTGATAGAACCTGACATTGTTATAACTATTTCAAAAGATAAAAAATCTTTAATAACAATTACAAAAGCAAGGACGAAAGCAAAACAATTTATTGAAAAAGAAAAGGGGATTTTTTATCAAAAAGAAGATCATTCATTCTTTTTACCGACTATAAAATTAAATGATTTATTAAAAAATTTAAAAAAACAACAGATATGTTTTGCTGTAGAAAGTGAAGCAAGTGAGATACTAAAAGAGGGGAAAGACATTAGAAAAAATATAACATTAAAAACAGATACCCTTACAACTAAAAAAGATTTTGAAAAAGCATTACTATATCCATTTATTTTTAAGCACAATGATTCAAATGGACTTTTTGAATTAAAATATTCAAATACCCAACAATTAACTGTTGGTTTAAAACATATAAAATCACATCTTCAAAGAAAAAAGACTGCGAATAATTTTACAGAAAATGAACTTGAAAAAGTTTTATACAACTTTAAAAGTTTTGGAATGGAATGTTTTCTAACTAATGATGTAAAAGAATGCTTAAAAACAAAAACCAAAAATTTAAAAGAATCTATAAAAATAGGGGAAAACAACATTCAAGATGAAGCTTTAGGGCTGTTTTTACCTGATATTTGCTGGATAAAAAAAGATGAACCAATGTTATTTATAAAAAAGGAAATATTTAATATAACCTTAATAAATGAAAAAATATTTAACAAACTAATAAAAGAAACACATCCTGTTTATAAAAATCATTATTATTTTTCATTTAAAGAATCATCATTACAAAATGACTATCAATTAATTATTTCAATATTAAAACAACACAATTTAAATAACATTACAACGACAAAATCTTTTCTAAATTTATTGGAAGATATAAAAGCAAGAAAAAATTTAATTACTCGTTGTGAATATTTTAAAAAATTAAAAGATTCAAAAATAAATTTTAAAGATCAGGAATTCGAAAAAAAACTTTTTCCACATCAACGTGTCGCTATTTCTTGGCTTTTAGAATTTCCAAACGCTCTTCTTGGAGATGATATGGGACTTGGAAAAACATTAACTGTCCTTTCAACATTTAAATTTTTACGTGAACAAGAAGAAATAGATTTATTACTAGTCATTTGTCCAAACAGTTTAACAACAAACTGGCAAAAAGAAGCTCAATATTGGACTTCAGATCTTTGGGAAAAACCAATTATTGGAAGTAAAGGAAAAAGAGAAAAAATTTTAAAAAAAATTTTGTCACAAGGAGTGGAAATTGCAATTATAAATTACGAAAGCGCAAGACTTGAAGATATTTCAGAAAAATTATTAGAAATTGTGCAAAAGAAAAAAGTTATGATTTGTTTTGATGAGTCACAAAAGTTAAAAAACCCAACATCAAAAACATTTAAATCACTTAGAAAAATAGCCTTATTCTCAAAACGAAAAGTGCTATTAAGCGGGACTCCAATTCCATGTAACATTGTCGATATTTGGTCACAAATGTTAATTTTAGATGATGGAGAACGGTTTGGTACAAACTTTTATTCGTGGCTTACAAAAATTGCAACAGTAGGGAACAAATGGAGTGAGTTTGCCGTTAAAGAATTTAAAATTAATGAAGTAAATGAAGTAATAAATAGAGTGTCTGAACTTTTACTTAGAAGAAAAAAAGAAGATGTTATAAATTTACCAGAAAAACTTTTTTCTGTTAGAGATTTAACAATGACAGGAGATCAAAAAAGTAAATATGACTGTCTTTGTAAAGAACTTCTTATTGAACTAAAAAATATGGATGGAGAAAGCTATACTAAACAAATCGACAGTATATTAGAGCAATATTTACGAGCCGTTCAAATTGCAGTTAATCCTAGATTACTTGATGAAACATGGAAGGGGGAACCAGTAAAATTTTTAGAATTAGATGATATTGTAGAAGAGCTTGTAAAAGAGGGAAAAAGAAAATTAGTTATCTGGACAAATTATAAAAAAAATGTTGATGAATTAGTAAAACGATATGATACTTTAGGAAGTGCTCCTTTTTACGGAGAATTAAAGATTGATGAGCGTCAAAAAATTATTGAAGAATTTCAAAAACAAGATAGCAATTTAAAAATTCTTATTGGAATTCCAGCAGCAGGTGGAGTAGGGATTACATTACACGCCGCCCAGACAGCTGTTTATTTAGATAAAACTTGGAACGCAGAACATTGGCTTCAATCTGTAGACAGAATCCATAGAATAGGACAAAAGGGAACTGTAAACATTATTTCCTTGCACGCTGCAAAAGTAGATAATCTTATTTATCAAAATTTAAGAAGAAAGGAAAAACAACAATCTCAAATTTTAGGAGACGTCAAAACCTTTATTCCAATATTACACCCATCTAAAGAAGAATTAATTGAAGCTTTATTAAATTAACATGACTTATAAACAGATTTTCACAATAAACAAACAGATTATAAACAAATATTAACAGCTTTATTAACAATGTTGATAACAATAGTATATAATTGATTTCATTAAACAAAACAATCTACAACACCATATTATCCACAAAAAACCCATTTTATAAAACACATCAATCCTTGTATTTAAATTACTTAAAGTTATCAACAGTTATTAACAGGGTTATCAACAATATACAAACAATATATTCAAACGACATTAAGAATATAAAAAATTATTCTTTCTAAAAAAAATAAAATCTATAAAGTATAAAATTAAACTGTATAAAAATATAAAGAAATACTACGCATGCAAAAATCAAAAGTTATTATTATTGGTTCTGGAATTGGGGGGTTAACGGCAGGCATATATGGCGGACGGGCACAGCTAAATCCACTTATAATTACTGGTGATAATGTTGGAGGAATAACATCAAAACTTTTAAAAATAGAAAATTTCCCTGGTTTTCCTAATGGAATTGATGGGAAGACATTGATAGAGAATATAAAAACACAAGCAATAAACTCTAATGCAAAAATTATAGAAGATACTATTTTAAATTTTACTATTAAGGGCAATTCAAAAATCCTAACAGGGAAAAAAGATACATACGAATGTGAATTTTTAATCATAGCTACAGGACATCAAAAACAAAAAAGCGAATTTATGGATGGAGAAAAAGCATTTTTAGGACTTGGAGTTTCATATTGTAGTACATGTGATGCACCGTTTTTTAAAGGAAAAAAAATTGCTGTTACAGGAAATAGCGAAGAGATATTTAATGAGGCTCTGCATTTATCAAATTTTGCAAATAAAATTTACTTTATAACAAAACAAAATGAACTAAATAATATAAATAATAAAAACATTCCGGAAAACTTTTTAAACAATTCAAAAATAGAAATAATACAAAATTCAAAAATCATCTCAATAAATGGGAATAAAAAAGATGGAGTAACATCGTTAACGATTAATAAATTAAATGATGGTAATAAATTAGAAATTAGTATTGACGGGATATTTATTATAAATAAATTATCAAATGTCTCAAAACTATTTAAGGATTATTTACAATTTGATAATGATGGATTTATTTTAACAAAAGATAACTCAACTAAAACAAATATTGATGGAGTTTTTGTAATCGGAGATGCAAGAAGCGCTAGTAAAAAACAAGCGATAATTGCGGCAGCAAACGGAGCAGATGCTATAATTGAAATAAAGAATTTAATTTAAAAAAAAGGTATGTAAAGTAAAAACTTCCATACCTTTCTTATTTCGATATATCACTATTTAACAATCATAATAGCAATAACGAATGATAAAACAACTAAAGACTCAATCATTGCTAAACCAATAATCATTGGCGTAAACATTTGATCTTTAGCTTGAGGATTTCTTCCAATGTACTCTAAACAACAAGAAAGAGCTTTTCCTTGTGCCGTTGTCCCTGAAATAGCAGCTAAAGCCATCACTGCTGCTGCTGTTCCCATTACAACCCCATCCTTACCTTGATTAACCCCTTCTTGTGCAAATGCCATAAGCGGAGAAGCTACAACAGATGCCAACAAAAGCGTTAATTTATTAACGTATCTTTTCATTATTAATACTCCTTAATATTACAAATTATATAAAAACCTTTTTACCGACAAAAAATCATCGAAAGTATTTTTATTTCAAACTCCTTACGCATGCTCACATTCATGAGCCTCTTCATGCTCTGTCGCAAGCTTAATATAAACCATATTCAATGTTGTAAAAACAAAAGCCTGCATAAAAGACACAAAAATCCCTAAAATATACAATAATGCCGGGGCAAAATACGGACAAACACTATCAGTAATAATTCCAAGCATTAAATGGTCAGCTGTTATATTCCAATATAACCTTAAATTTAAGGTTAAAATTCTTAGCGTAGTACTAAAAATTTCTAATGGAAACATAAACCATGCTAAAAAAACAATTGGACCACAAAAATGCTTTAAATACCCTAAAAATCCATGCTCTTTCACACCTTGAAAATTAAAATATATGAAAGTAACAATTGCCATTGCGACATTAACTTGAACTGTCGTAGTAATTGCCGGAACTCCGGGGATTAGACCAAGTAAATTAGAAAATAAAACAAACATGAAAACAGTGGCCATAAAGGGAAGGTGCTTTCTGTTCTCTTTGCCCAATACTGAATCAAAAAAAGAAATAAATTTTTCAACAAAAACATCAAAAAAAGAAAAACATGTTATTTTACCATCTGGAACAATATTATCATCCATTCCTTTCTTGCAATCTATTTTTTTCTTACAATAACACCCTACGCCATACAACGCTAAGCCTAATAAAACCGCTGTAATAATCTTTTGTTCATCCGCATTTTCAACAATCGGAGACAAATATGTAAAATGACCTTCTGACATACTCAATAACTCTTATAAAAACTTTATTTCTTACCAAATTAAATTTATTTTTAGGATATTATATTTATTTAAAATTAACTAGTAGTTATTTTATTTTTTTTATTTTTAACAGGTTAGAGCAAAGATAAAAGTTTTTTTGATTTTTTACTTGTAAAAATATTCATAAACAAGTTAAATACGAATTGTTTTTATTTGTGAATAGATGCTATAACTAGTTTTATATGTTTAAACTTTTGTATTTTATACACAAGTTATCAACATATTGTTGATAATTACGGATAATTAAATGGAAGATAATACACAAAAAAATATATCTTCATCTTTTTTAGATGCATGGGATCAATGCTTAGTAAAGTTGCATAAACAAGTAAATCCTCAAGTATTTAAAGCTTACATTGCTCCTTTAGTGATACAAGATTTTAATGAAGAATTAGCAGTGGCCCTAATTTATGCACCATCAAAATTAGTTGCAAGACATGTAGATCAAAATTTTAAATTTTTAATTAGTAGCAACCTAAATGACATTTTAGGACATGATATAAATTTAAAATTTCAAGTAAATCCTAATGTAGTAAAAAAAGAACAACCAATTATTGTTGTAAAGAATCCTTGTTTAACAAATATTCCTCAGCAACCTCAACATGCACCACAGCAAGCAAACAATACTATAAATTATACACAACAATCTAATTATCAAACTAACAAATCATCATTAGTACCACAAACAAATAATGGACAATCTAAAATTCCATCAACACTATTAAATCCAAATTATCGCTTTTCTCATTTTGTTGTTGGTAATAATAATCAATTTTGTCATGCAGCTGCAGAACAAGTAGCACAAAGCCCAGGATTAGTATACAACCCATTATTTATGTATGGAGGAACAGGGCTAGGAAAAACACATCTTTTGCACGCAATAGGAAATGAAGTTTTAGCAAATCATCCTACATATCAAGTCGTATATTTATCTGCCGAACAATTTATGAATGATCTTGTTCAAAGTTTAAGGCTTGGAACTATGGAAGCTTTTAGAGAAAGAATGAGGAATATAAATGTTTTGTTAATTGATGATATACAATTTTTAATGGGTAAAGATAGAACTCAAGAAGAATTTTTCCACACATTTAATGCCCTTTACAATGCAAAACATCAAATCGTTATTACATCAGATAAAATGCCACAAGATATTCCTGGAATAGAAGAAAGACTTTTAACACGATTTTCTTGGGGCTTGATAGCAGATTTACAAGCTCCTGATTTTGAAACACGTGTTGCTATTTTAAAAAGAAAGGCAGAAAGTGAGAATTTCTTTCTTGATGAAAATGTAGCACATTGGATCGCAGAGCATATATTTTCGAATGTAAGAGAGTTAGAAGGGGCTTTAACACGATTGCATGCTTTTAGTAGCTTGCAAAAAGTCCCAATCAGTATTGAGTTAGCCGAATCAGTTTTTCAACATTTATACAAACCAAAAAAATCTAATATTACAGTAGAAGATATCAAGGGGGCTGTAGCAAACCAATTTAATATAAAAGTTTCTGATATCATTTCAAAAAGAAGAACACGTAATTTATCATTTCCAAGACACATTGCAATGTATCTTTGTAGAAAACACACAACTTGTTCATACCCAGAAATCGGGGCAAAGTTTGGAGGAAGAGATCATTCAAGTGTTATTCATGCAACCAATGTAGTTTCAAAAAAATTAGATAATGATTCAGATCTTTCAAAAATTATAAAAGAAATCGAAAGAATTTTATTAAACTAGTAATAAAACAAAATTTGATAGTGTAAAAATATAAAACTTGCTCTTTCAGAGCAACTAAAATTGTTAGTAAATAAAAATTAAATTATAAAAAATGGGGCCTCAAATAAAAAAAAGTAAGGTAAAACTTGTACAAAAGCATGGCAAAAGCTATTGATAATATAAGTAAAAAAGTGAATAACTATGCAAAAAATATCCCCCCTGTTTAAAACACATAAATTTTGTTCAAAACAATTTTACTTATACTACAAACTATAAACAATTTTACCACAGCAAAAAACATTAAATATCAATATATTAACAATGTTTTCAACAGAAAAAGCATGTACCTACTATAAATACTACTATTATAAAAATATTAATTAGAAGAAAAATAAAAATGTAGATAAATTATATAATAATAACAATAAGTTATTGTTAATAAATAACTGTGGATAATAAGATAAATATTGAAAGAGCTGTTTAAAACTATGGTAATATATTGATATAATTATTGTTTTAATGTTTATTTTTTGTGGAAAGTTTTGTTTGTAACTTGTATATAAATATCTCTAATTTTATTTTAAACAAATAATGCATTTATAATTCACAAAAAACTAACAAGAAAACATATTATATTTTAATAAGTTACGAAAGTTATTAACATTGTTTATAACGCTGTGTATAATTTTCTGTTTGTTTTATCCATTATTTCTTTTGTTATTTTTTAAGTTTTTCACAGATTGAAAATGTTATTTAATTATTTATAATGTATGTAACATATCAAATTTATGAGATAATTTCTGTTTATAAATTGTCAATAAGTGTGTATTAAAAATATGAGTATTTTTATTTATAATTTATTATATGTATTTTTACTCTAAAAATTACAATCTTCTTTTATTTTTTTCAGATTTTTGTTACATTATATAGGTTGTTTTTATATTTTTTCTTGCATGTTTAAATATAAAAATAAGATATCTCAAATACTATCAAAGATTTAGGAAGGGAGTTGCCATGAAACTAGTTGTTAAAAAACAAGATCTCAGCAAAGTAATGCAAATAAGCCAAAGTATTGTGGAAAAAAAGTCAACAATGCCAATTTTGCAGAATGCTCTTTTAGAGGCTATTGGTGATACCCTTACGATTTCATCTTCTGATATGGAAATAACGGTTATATCTAAAATTAGCGCAAACATTATTGAAGAAGGAAAAACGACAATCAACGCTAATTTTCTTGCAAATATTGTAAGAGAACTTCCTGATAGTGATGTTTTGTTGGAACTTGAGGAAGGGGAAATATTATCTATCACTTCAGGTAAGGCAGAATCTAAAATCTTAGGAATTAGTGCAGAATCTTTTCCAAAATTTCCAACAGCTAGCATAAATGCTCAGTATAAAATAAAAGCAAGTGTATTATTACCGATGATTAATAAAACTTGTTTTGCAGTATCTAGTGATGATACAAGGTGGAATTTAAATGGGGTTTGCTTTCAAAAGACAGTGGAAAAAGGAAAAGATGGTAACACAAAAACAATAATAAAAGCGATTGCAACAGATGGGCATAGAGTGGCTGTTGTAACACGTCAGATTGATATGCCATTTTTTGATTCGGAAATTATAATTCCTAAAAAGGGTGTTTTTGAATTAAAAAAAATTTTAGAAGAAGAAGGGGATAATGAAATATTATTGGATGTGACAAATGAATTACTGGTTGTTGAAACAAAATGTATAAAAATGGGGATGAGATTAATTGATTCAAAATATCCAAATTATATGGCTGCAATGCCAAAAGGAGAAACGCTTGATTTTGAGTTTGAGCCATCAGTGTTATTAAATTCTATGAAGAGAATGACTTTAATGAACACAGATAAAAATAAAAAAGTTTTACTTCATTTTGAAAATAATTTATTAACAATAACTAGCATAAACCCAGGGGTCGGGGAGGCTAAAGAGGAAATCGAAGTGTCGTATGATAAGCCAGAGCCTATGGATCTTGGTTTTAACACAAAATATATGTCTGATGTTGTTTCTAATATTGCAGAGGATTCTATCATTATGGAAACCTTTGGTAGCGAAAAAGCTATAATAGTTTACTCTCCAAAGGATCCATCGGCGATCGCATGTCTTATGCCTGTTAGGATAAGGGTTAGTTAATTTTATAAATATTTTTTTGAGTAATATTTGTTTGTAAATAAATTAAAATTATACCAATTTAGAAATTTGAAAGACCAAGAAGTTAATTTTTCTAAAAAAATAAATTTAATTTATGGTGATAATGGGGAAGGGAAGACAAATTTATTAGAGTCGATTTATATTTTATCTCTTACAAAATCATTTAGGGCCACAAAATCAGATGATTTAATATCATGTTCACAAAACGAAGCGTCTGTATTTGCAGATATCGAAGATATGATTAGTACTAAAAATATAGGTATTTCTTTTTTTAAAAATCAAAGTAAAAAAATTTTTGTAAATCATAATGAAGAAAAATCTATTAGTAATTTTATTAAAAATTTAGTATGCGTTTGTTTTAATCCTATAGATATTTTAATGGTAAAATCTAGTGCTGAAGATAGAAGAAAATTTTTAGATAAGCATGTTAGTGATTATAATCCTATATATTTAAATTACCTTTTACATTATAAAAGAGCATTAAAGAATAAAAATATTTTACTAAAAGTAGGAGCAAGTAGGGACAAAATTTTGCCTTGGAATAAAATTTTATCTGATAATGCTTTTTTTATTCAATCTGAACGAATAAAGTTTTTAAAGTTATTAAATGAACAAGCAAAAGAGTTTTATTCTCAAATTGCCCCAGATGATAGTGAGCTAAGCATTAGTTTAAAAAACAATTTTATCAATGAAACATCAAAAGAAGGTTTATATGAAAGATATAATAGATATATTGATCAAGAAATAATGTTTAAAAAAACTTTAGTTGGAGTTCACAAGGATGATCTACTTATTTTTTTAGGAAATAAGGATTCTAAAAAATATGCTTCTCAAGGTCAAACAAGAAGTATAGTTCTTGCGTTAAAATTAGGAGTTATAAAAGTTTTAGAAAAAACGTTAGGAGAGTATCCTGTGGTTTTATTGGATGATGTTGATTCAGAATTGGATGATAAAAGACGTGAAATGTTATTTTCAAATATTTTTTATCAAAAATCTCAAATTTTTATAAGTGCTGTAAATACAAATATCTTAAAATTTTGTAAGGATTCATTAAAAGATATAAAAGTGTTTAATATAAAACATGGCACATTGTTAGAACAAAAAACTGTGGAATAAACAATAGTTACTACAAGTAATTTATATTTAAAATATGTGTTTTTTTAGTATGTTATGTATGTTATGAACAATTAAATCCACAGCTGTTTATAAGTTGTTTTGTTATCATAAAACCAAAAAAGTATGAATTTAATCTTAAATTAACCTTTTTTCTTAGTGAGGAATGTATTATATAGTATCTTCGTTTATTTTTATTTAATGTTTAGAAATTAAGAAAAAAGAGAGAAAGAAATATGCCAAAATCATTAGTTATAGTTGAGTCACCTACAAAAGCAAAGACAATTAGGCAATTTTTGGGAAAGGATTATATTGTAGAGGCATCTTTTGGGCATATTAGAGATCTCCCTAATAACGCAAGTGAAATACCAGAGGATGTTAAAAAGGAA
>CAZHFA010000004.1:16991-25838 GCA_964531865.1 uncultured Bdellovibrionales bacterium | reverse complement strand
TATACCAATCTTACAAAAACTCAGGGTTTGACCATAAAATTTTCACATTATGAAGCATATTTTCCTATATTGTTTATTGGATTCTTAGGAGCTTTTACTACATTTAGTACATTCACGCTTGAAAGTGCCCGTTACTTTTCTCACGAACAATATTTTAAATTTATTGGAAATGTTTTATCACAAAATATACTTGGTATTATGGCGTCTCTCTGGGGAATGTGGATATCGAAATTTATATTTAAATAATCTGTTTTATATTATTTAAACTAATTTAATTTTAAAGATAACGTTTCCTCTAAATTTTGAACTAATGTACAAACTTTTTCTCTAATATCATCTGCAAGTACACTGATTAAAGCCCCGGCTTGAGACACAGATGCATCTGCATGAACCATTTCTCTTGAAATCCATTCTGCTGATTGCTCTATTTGATCTAGTCTGCTTGAAATATCCACTAACTTATCTACACTGTCATTTCCCATATCCATATCCCTTTTTTTTGTCACGTCACTATTTTTTTGATGAAGATAATGGAAGAAAGATTCTTAAAAAAAAGCCACTCTTGAATTTATATTCAAAAGTGGCTCTAAAAAGGATCAAAATGGAAAGAAATTATTATTCAAATATAACTTTTGTTTCCCCTATAAATGTATCATCTTCGTAAAATGTATCTAACATAGATTCAGGAGTATTTTCTAATATCTCTATCGTATCGTTTATCTTAGAAGTATTAGATGGCATAAACGTTGATAAAGTTGAATTAAGTGATCGCAATGTAGATGCAAGAAATTTAGGATTAAAATAAATATTTACAATATCATTTTTATTTGTATTAAATTTTTCTCGCATTATTTTTGCTGTTTGTTTAGAAGTGTCCTGTAAAAGCTCTTGTAATAAATTTTCAGATGATGCTACAAATAAATTATCACCGTCTTTTGTAATAAAAATCCCTACTCCTAAAGGCGTTACCATATATTCCGTATCTAAATTCCCTATTTTCTTAGTTTGCCATTTATTCATCGCTAAGAAGCTTTCCGTCTTTCTCCCGGTAATTATCTTCTTTAAATTATCGATAACACTTTTTGAATCTTTTACATTTGTTCCTAATAACGCAACATTTGGAAACATTGTCCCCTTAGGGCTTTGAAAAATAATATTAAAAGAATGCATTTCCATAACTGATCTTAAATCTTTTATAATATCGTCTTTCTTAAATACTTCTAATAAGCTTTTAATTAAATCCATATTAAGCGTTAAACTTAATATACTATCTGTAGGCAAAATAAAAGGAGCATTTGTGTTGGAAATATTTTTTAATATACTTGCGATTTTTTCTTGCTCTTTAGTTTTAGACTCATAACTTGACGCAAATTTATTTAATAATATTTTTTTATCAACAATACTTTGATTCATGACAATATTTTTTATTGGTAATTTTGAAAGCTCTGCTTGCACTTTCTTATCTGGTAAAAATTTTGAATTTAACATTAATGATGCTGAAAGAATAGTTATTGCATTATCTTGCATAGCTTTTTTATACGATTTTTTAAAAGCATCATTTTCCTTAAAAAGATTCTCTACATATTTTGAATCAAAATCTTTAGATAAAAATTGTTCTAATAAGTATGTCCTATTTGAAATAGCAATTTGTTTTCCCTGAGATAAGAAATTCATAATTATGTTATCTTTTGAATTTTCAAAACTTACGCTAATACCGCTTTCTTGCCCTATCTTTATATCGGAAATTTTCATCATATTTTCTTTAGCAAGCTCTTTTAATGTGTTATAAAACATATCCCTATCAATCGCATTTTCCATTTCCATATAAATTGCCATCGGAAAAGATCCTTCCTTTATTTCTTCAAAAAATAACACCCCTTTAGATATTATTGATGATGCAGACAATTGCTTTGTATTAAATATTTTTTCTAATAATTTAATGCTCTTTTGAATGTTTTTATCATTTTTTGTTAAGTTTTTTATTGTTGAATTGCCGAAAAAAACAGGATATTTTTGAACAAGCTCTTTATACTCAGAATTTGTCGTGTCCCACGCGACAAAAACTGGCGAATCTGTAGTTATTTTTTTTACAAAGGGGACTTGCTTAAAGAAACATTTTTTTTCGGATTTGAAAAATGAAAAAACATTGGAAAAAATCCCAGAAGATTCACTAGAATCTTCTTTTGAACATCCAACAATGGAAACTAATAGAAAAATAAATAAAATAAAATGTAAAAATTTTTTCATATGAGGAACCCTTTAAAGATACTTTTAAACTTACTATTTTAACTATATAATATTTAAAAAAAAATGTCTTTAATAAGATTTACAAAAAACAATAAAAATTAACATATGAAAAAAATATTATTCTTAGAAAAAGTTTTCTTAAAAAAAAGGAATTCAGATAATTTTCGAGGGGTCGAATTATTTAATTTATCTTTTATTGATGATTTACTGTCACAAAATAATGATGTTTTTGTTGTTTTACATTTTTCTTGGAAACCTTGTTTTGATAGTAGATTTACAAGCAGTCATTTTCATGCAATGTATTATGCTGGAAATTATCCTTGCTTTGGCGGGATTAAAGGAGTTTTTTCTTTATATAAAGAAAATTTTGATATTATGTTTTTGGCAAATACAGGAGATACTTTAATAGGTATAATGCTTCTTGCAAAGATTTTAAGGATTGCTAAAAAACAGGTTTTACTTGCACATCGAGAACCATCTTCATTTTTTGTTAAGATTTCTAGATTTGTTTCTCTAGATACAGTCTCAGTTAATAAGAAAATAGCTATGCACTTTAAAAAAGCAAAATGTCCACTAAGTGATGTGTATTATGGTATAAAAAATTCAGAAAGTTTTTTAAATTTGGAAATAAAAAAAAATCATGAAAAAATTGTTTTTGGAGTAGTTGGAGATTTAGATAATAAATGGAAAGGGGCAGATATCGCAATTGAAGCATTTAAAGGTTTAAAAAAAGATATTAGTAGTCAATGTGAATTAAGATTAGCTTCTTATTCAAAAGATTTTCCAAAAAATCTTTCCGATAATATAAAAGCTTATAAATGGCTTCCTTATGAAGAAATGGTCGGGTTCTATAATTCCTTAGATGTACTAATAGTTCCATCTTACGATGAAAAAGTTATGAGAGAAACTTTTTCTCAAGCAATGGTTCAAGGAATGTTTGCAGGCCTTCCGATTTTAGCCAATAACCTAGATATACTAAAAGAAAAATTAGATGAAGGTGGAGGGTTTGTATTTAAAAATATTGATGAACTAAGAGAAAAAATTGAAGAACTTACAAATAACGCTAGTCTTAGAATTTATTTAGGAGAAAAAGCAAGAAAAATAGCAAAAGAACGATATGTATGGGATACAAAAATATTTGTTGAGCGATACCTATAGAGATAATAAAAAAAACGATCTAAGATTTTTATTTTATAACAAAATATCTTAGATCGCAGATTAAAAACTTATACAATACATTTTTTTATTTATCAGTTAGAGCATAAACTCCAGGTAATTTTTTTCCTTCTAAAAATTCTAAGCTTGCTCCTCCACCTGTCGAAATATGTGTCATTTTATTGGCAAGTCCAGAAAGATTTACAGCAGCTACAGAATCTCCCCCACCTATGATACTAGTACAATCTGTGTCTGCAATGGCTTTAGCTATCGCAAAAGTTCCTTTAGCAAACGCAGGTTTTTCAAAAACTCCAAGAGGACCATTCCAAACAACAGTTTTTGCTTTTTTTATGGTATCAGAAAATAATTTTATTGTTTTATCTCCAATATCAAGTCCCATATCGTTATCTGATAATACTTCAACTTGAGCTCTAACTTCCATAGCATCAAAGTTATCTGCAACGGCATGATCAATTGGCAGTAAAAAATTAACACCTTTTTCTTTGGCTTTATCTAAAATTTCTTTTGCTAGATCTAATTTATCATCCTCTACAAGACTTTTCCCTATATTTTGTCCAAGAGATTTTAAAAAAGTATATGTCATGGCACCACCAATAATTAATGAGTCAACTTTTTCAAGTAAATTTAATATAACTTGTATTTTATCTGAAACTTTAGAGCCTCCTAAGATAGCAACAAATGGCCTTTCAGGATTTTCTAAAGCTTTCGTAAAATAATTAATCTCTTTTTCCATTAAAAATCCAGAAGCACTTTTTTCAACGTACTTATTTATTCCCGCAGTGGAAGCATGTGCCCTATGAGCTGTACCAAAAGCATCATTTACAAAAATATCACCAAGTGAAGCCATATCCTTTACAAAAGCATCAATTTTTGTTTTTGTTTCATCATCTTGTTTTTGATATTTATCAAGTAATTCTTCTTCTTTATGAAAACGTGTGTTTTCAAGCAACGCAACATCCCCATCATGTAATTTATTAACAGCTTCATGAGCATCTTTTCCAACACAATCATGTGCAAAAATAACGCTTTTTCCCAAAAGTTCTTCTAAATGTTTTGCAACAGGTGTTAGTGAAAATTCTTCTTTGACTTCTCCTTTTGGACGCCCTAAATGACTTAATAAGACTACCTTTGCTCCATGTTCAATAGCATATTTTATCGTAGGAAGAGCAGCTGTCATTCTTGTATCATCTGAAACTTTTCCATCTTTAATAGGAACATTAAAATCAACACGTATTAAAACCTTTTTTCCCCTTAACTCTAGATCCTTAATTGATAGCTTATTCATAAAAAATCCTTATAAAAAAATAGAATAAATAAATTACATTAAATATTATCGGTATTTAGAAATGATTTGACAATAGTTCTATAATATCTCTACTAAGTTTTTTTGAAGCAGTGTTTAACGCGTATTCTAGCTCTGACTTAAAAGCAAAACGCTTAAAAGTGCTACTTTCTGATGAACTTTTTATACTATCTTGTAATATGCCATCTTTAATATAAATAATTTCATAATTAATTTTAGCGACAATATGTCTTGTTACAAAAAAATCGTATGCACTTAAACTAATTTTATTTATTTTTAAATTTATCACCTCTTCACATGTTTGAGAATTAAAAATTGGTGTGAACTGGCCAATTGAAAGATTTTTATACAAAGAAGAGGATATATACCTTTTTTGAGAACTTTCTAAGACTACTTTTCCTACAGGAATAAACGGAATTACGAATTGATGCCCTAATAATGTTTTTTTTGATGATTTTATGTTGATGCATATTGGCTTATTGTTCGCAATTGCTAGTCTTTTTACATCGCTATTTATAGGAGCAAGGCTAATATTAGTTGTAATACAACTTGTTAAAAAAAATAAGCATATGGTAATAAAAATTTTTTTCTTATTCATAATTATAATATTTTGCTATATTATTTTATAAATACAAGTCTTAGTTTTAAGAAGTGTTTTTAATTCATTAACAGATTTGCATACTGTCATTGCTTATGGCTTTTATAAAAAATTTCTAGAAAAAGAAAAAATATGACGATTGATATAGGATTGAAAAATATAATCAAAGATAACGATACCCTAGTTGGTAATAATCCAAATGATAACCAAAATAATTATCAAGAAAATAATCAAAACTCTTTTTCTTTTGAAAAATTACATTCTTTATATTTAAAAAATTGTTTTGAAGAAATAAAAAAAATAGTAAATGATGTTCTTTCTAAAGAAGATAAAGATAGTCCTCCATGGATGCAGGCAAAATGTTGGGATATGCTTGTTAGTTTGGAGGAAAAAAATATTCCTAGTTTTTTATTGTTAGCCCCATTTGGAGAGTTATGCGAAAAAATAAAATTAAATCAGAACAAAAAAGATGTGTCATTAGATGAAATTTTAAAAGTTGGAAATATTTTATATGACAAATTTTTGGAAATTTTATCTTCTTCCAATGAAGAAGGTCTTTTAAAAACATTAAATGAATATCAAGGCATTTTTTGTAATACCCCCCCCAAAAAAAAAGAAGATGAATTTTCTATTACACATTCAAAAAGAGGTGAAGATTATATTTCTGAAATTACATTATCTAAGCAATTTACAAATAATAAGCTTAGAAAAAGATTAGTATATGTTTCTTTGTTGTTAATTATTGTTTTTGGGATAATTGTGATATACGTAAATGAATCATTTAAATTTCAAAAAGCAATTCGTAATCCTGATGCATTAAGTGTAATTGATATTGAATATGAGCCTAAGTTTTTTAAGAAAGATTTTTTTACTGTAGAAAAAAGTTTAGATATAGATGACCCTATTAAGGAAGATTTAAATTTTGGTGAATTAAGTGTCTTTACCGAAAAAGCGATTGGGAATGTAAAAAAAGGTCAAAATAAAAAAAAGTTTAAACTTGGTATATATACTATTTTAAAAGATACAAAAGTTATGATGAACCCAGAAATTGATGCGAATATATTGGGTACATTATCTGTAAATGATAAAATAAAAATTGTGGGATTTACAAAAGATTATTATCAAATAGCTTCAAAAGACGGAAGTGTTTTTGGGTATATCGAAAAAAACAGTGTAAAAATAAATAAAGGTAAATGATTTTTCTATTTCAAATCACGACAAAAGACTCTTTCTATCTTAAGAATTATAGATGAACAAGAAGCTTTACAAATAAGAAAGCATAATAAAAAAAGTGCCCAAGGACGGAATCGAACCGCCGACACGAAGATTTTCAGTCTTCTGCTCTACCGACTGAGCTACCTGGGCACAACAACAAAACACAATGTATATATCTATCAAAAAAAAGAATACTTTTCAAGTTATATGGAAAAAATATTTTAAAAAGGATCAATAATTATCAAATAAAATTTTTTACTTTATTATGTATGTAATATTTAGACTTTTACTAGTTTCGTTTTCGATAATTTTTCATGGAGGGCTGTTTTTTTAAATAAGTTTATCAATAATATTATGCTCATTGGAATACAAAAAATTCGTATTAAAATTTGTCTGATTTTAGGCTTTTTATTATCAAAACTTTTAATCTTATATGATAAAAGACCTAATCCTAAGCTTGTTTGAAATAGTGTAAATAAAACTGCATAATATGAAATGGATAATAATAATAAAGATTTTAAAAACAATGCTACAAAATCTATCAAAAACAATGGATCAGCATAAAAATTATTTATATTAGTTTTTGATGATATTGTAAAAAGAGAAAACAATGATGAAATAAAACTTAAAAAAATAAAATCGATAAAAGTAGCAGAAGCTTTTACAAAAAAATTTGCTGTTTTTTCTTTTTTAAAATTGTCATCAGAAGTTGTAGATATTTTCTGAATTTTTTTTGTGATTCTTTGATTTAAATCTTTTTTATTATCTAAATTCTTTTCAACTTTTACTTCGTTTATAGGTTGTTTTTGGTTTTGTTTTTCATTAAGTTCTTTTGCTACTTGCTTTAAGTTATCTTCTTTGTTTGGTGTTGATTCTTCAATGTTTTGTTTTATTGTATGAATTTGCGTAAGTATAGCATTTTCCATACTATCAGTAAGCGAAGAGTCTGCTAAATCAAATAATTCTTCCATTTCTACTGGATCATCAAGGAATATAGTTTCTTCTTCAGGTAACAACTCTTCATCTGGTAGTGATATGTCTGAAAAAGCTGATAAATAAAGTTTGTCAATTTCAGATAATTCCTCTTTAGGCTCTGTATAATTTGTTTTTTGTCGTTTTCTTCTAAATTTTTCAGGTAAAATATTTTCCCCTAAAATCAAGTCCAGTTCATTTAATTTTAATTCTAACTGTTTGATGTCTGTTTTAAAGGCAAAATGCATTTGAGGAGTAACGATTAAATCTTTAGAAAAATTATTTTTTTTATTAAAATTTATATTTTCATTATCTATTTTTACGTTAATATTTTCTAAAATTTCACCATCATCTTCAGTGCTATTTTGTACACTTATATTGGATGGATTACTAATTTTAGATTTTTCTGTTTTGTCTTTTGTTATAACTAAATTTAATTTTTTTCTTAACTCTTCCCGTTGAAGCCTTTCTTGTTCTTTAATAATTTCTTTTTCTTTTTTATTTTTTCCAAAAATCTTTTCCCAAAAACTTTTTTTTACTTTTATGTTTGCTTTAGTATCTTTTTTGTTTTCTGCTTTTCTAAGGAATTCTTTCTTTTGCGATAAGGAATCTTTTAAAAATGCTATATTTTCTTTTGATGATAGATCTCCTTGTAAGGGAATAGAAATCTTTAGATAGTCTTCACTTACTTCTTTTAAAACCAATTTATCAATTTTTGATAATCCTAAATTATGTTTGAATTGTGGTTTAGCAATAGAGTTTAATCCTTTATTTTGAGATTTATTTGTTTTTGATAACTCTTCTGCCTTTATTGAATTTTCTTTTAGCTTAAAATTTGGAGCTTTTCCTTCTAGGTTTATTGTTATTGTTGGAGGAATATTATTAGCGTAAGTTTCAAGCATTTCATTATCAAACATCAAGGATGAATCATTTTGATCAGATAATATATTTAAATTTTCTCTTCTTTCGTGTCTCATTGTATTAAAAATAGAAAAATTTTGATGCTAAAAATATTTGAATATAACCTTACAACAATTTTCTTCATACTAAATTATTTTTTTTATAACGGCAAGATATATTTAAATTTTTATAATTGTATACGATATATATATATAAAAAACATCTTGTACATGTTTTTAACATCTTTTACTATTAAATTTAAAGAGCAGTTTTATTTATGTAAAAATTTTTAGGCAAGTATTATGAGAATTAACAGAAATCAAAAAGGGGCATCGTTAGTAGAATTTTCAATTGGAGCTTTTTTATTTTTTATTACTACGCTTTCAATTATGGAGTTTGGTTTATTCTCTTTTAAAAAGTGGAAAATTGAACAAGA
>CAZHFA010000004.1:0-16891 GCA_964531865.1 uncultured Bdellovibrionales bacterium | reverse complement strand
GCATCAAGTAAACTTCCAATGAGTTTTGGAAAATTTTTTGGAGTTGATCCAAAGGAAATTAAAGTTGGACACAAAGGAGCTGTTAGAATGGGAAAAAGCGATTCGTTAACTTTAATTACATCGACAGAAACAGTAAGTATTCAGACAGAAACGCCAACAAATATTCAGACAGAAACGCCGACTAATACAATGACAAGCATCCCTACCTGTGAGTATTATAAAGGAAATATAAATCGACGTGGTGATGGATTAGGGACGTATATATGGGATCCATTTAAATCTTACAATGATAAAGAAAATTTTGATAAAGATGCTGTTCAATGTTTAATGGAGAAAGTAAATAAAGCTTTTAAATCTTCCTTATCGCGTGGAGTTTATTATGATGAATTTTATGTTTACAATGCGTTAAAAACTTTTATGAATGACCCAAATTTTGTATGTACTGGAAAATGGTTATATTTTGATGGGGGAGTGCATTTTAGAAGTAATTTTAATTGGGGTTGGAATGAGCATAATAAGTTATGCTCTAATGGGTACTTTTATTTTGATAAAAACTGTAATGTAATTTCAGAAAATAATGTTGATAAAAATAATCTTTGCGGAGAATTTACGGCAGAATTTATATTATCATCTCCCATTTCTCTTATCTGGGATGAAAGCGTAAACCTTGATGAAGACATGACATTTGTTAAATTTAATTTGGATTTATCGAAAGATTATGAATGGTCTGTTTGGAGAGGCTCTAGTAAAGCTCCCGTTCTTGTCTATGATCCAGAACATAAAGGAAAGGTTGAAAATGCATCACAGCTTTTTGGAAATTGGACTTTTGGTGGAAAAAATAAAAAGTCAAAAGATAAAATTGGTGAAGCTTGGCAAAATGGGTTTGAAGCATTGGCAACATTAGATATTGATAAAAATGGAATGCTTGAAAAAGAAGAATTAGCACCGTTAGCTCTTTGGTTTGATAAAAATAGGGATGCAATATCTCAAGATGGGGAAATAAAATCTTTAAAAGAAATGGGGGTTAAAAAACTTTATTTAACCAATTATAAGAAAGATAAAAAAACAAATCATGTTCATATGTCGCTAGGTTTTGAAAAAGAAGAGAATGGAAAAATAACAACTGGAGAAATGGTTGATTGGTATACAATTGGTGCTCAATCAATGCGAAGTTTAGTTGATTATTTTTCTATTTTAAAGAAGGATGATAATGTAAAGACACAAGAATCTAGTTTTTCTAAGAATTTGCCAAAATCTGGTCGTCCAGATAAAGAAACCTTAGTACAAAGAAAGTTTGGAGGAGTTTGGAATTGGTATTTAGAAATTAAAGAAGGGAATAAAGAAGATTATAAAAATATTATTCCCGAAGGAAAGTTTGTTTTAACAGATGAAGCAGATAATAAAGTTTATGGTGTAACATTTGTTAATAGACTAATAAAAAAATCTCTGGGAGATAATCTTAACAGTTTTATAAGTATGTTTTTATTGGAAGGGAAATTTATAAGCACTAATGGACAGGATGTGCTTCATTTTACGAGGGACAATAAGGATGAACGTGCCATAAATGAGGCTAAATTATCGTCTGATGGAAATAAAATGTTTGGAACAACAACTATAATGAATGTTAAAGAGAATAAAAAAATAGTATCTTATAACTGGATTGCGATAAGAGAGAGGTAATTTAACAAATCATTTTGTAATAGAAGAAAAAGTTCTAGGAGTTTTTTTTAGTAAGGGTGCACCTTATCTTGCAAGAAGAAAAACTCCTAGAATCATAATGCTTGCTCCCGCAAAGCGTTCTTTAAAATTTGTTTCATGATATAAAAAGTGTCCAAGACATATTCCAATTAATGCACTAGTTCTTTTTACAGAAATAACGTATATGCTATTTCCTGTATTATATGCCAAAAATATGCAAAGAGTTGCAAAAGCACTAAGAGTTCCGACTAATAAGAAATACTTATAGTTATGGTGTATAAAGTTAAGTGATAGTGTTTTGTGTTTAAAAAATAGAAAATAAGAAAAAATAAGTAAAGAAATCCTTGAACAAAATCCCCAAAAAAATGGATTTGATATTTGAGTTCCTGCTTTGTTTAAGCAATTTACTATGCTCCAAAGAAATGCTGCTAAAAGCATACAACGACTAGCTTTACTATGTACTATGGCAAATAAAGGAGCTAAAAAATTTTGTTTAGAGGTTTTTATATTTAAAGAATATGCTCCAAGTATTATCAACAATATTCCTAGAAAACCAACAACACTTATACTATCTCCAGAAATAAAGGGGGCAAAAAAAATTGCAAAAAGTGGGGTTGTCATTTGAAGAGGCGTAACTTCTCCTAACTCTCCTTCCTTGATGGCTTTTAAATAAAATAAGGTTGCTATCGCATCCAGTAGGCCGCTAATAGGTAAAATAATGAAAAAATTTTTTTCGATTTCATTAGGAATGTTAGACAATCCCATAGGAAGTAATAGTAACATTGCAAATAAAAACATTCCAAAACATAATTCTTTTTCGGAAGTCTTTTTGTTTTTTAAGTAATTTTTGCTTGCTATATCCGTAGATGCTTGAAAAAATGCTGCAAAAATAGAAAATAAAACCCACATAAAAATATTCCTTTATTCTTGTTAGTAAAAAACTAACAAACAATTATTCGGAAAAATTTTTATAATCTTAATATTTTTACGCTAAAAACTTTTAAAAATGGTATTTAAATCTATTTTATGACCGGTTAAAAAATCCTTTATAAGTAGGCGTTTTTTTCCCTCAAGCTGAATTTCTTTTATCTTTAAAATGGCATCTTCACATTTTATACAGATACTTTCTTTGTCAATCATCACAACTGTTCCATTAGGTTGTTTTTTAAAATTTAAAAAACTTTCTGTGATCATTTTAGGAGAAAAAAACTTTATTCTTTTATCATCCCAAAAAGAATATGCCCCTAATACAGGATCCATGGCATTTATTAATCTTATAATTGTTTTTGTGGGATTGTCCCAATTTATTTTTGCTTCTTCTTTTTCAATTTTCTTTGCATAAGTTATATCTTTATCTTCTTGAGGCTTGGCGATAAGAGTACCACTAATAATATCATCAATATTTTCATAAATAATCTTAGCACTTAAAGAAGACAATGTGTTGTGTAACTTTAAAAATGTTGTTGTATCATCAATGTTTGTAAATTCTTTTTTAAAAACATTCCCCGTATCTAATCCTGCATCCATTTTCATAAGGGAAACGCCTGTTGTTAAACTTCCTTCCATGATTGCTCTCTGTATTGGTGCAGCCCCTCTTAAGTGCGGTAAAATTGAGGCATGTAAATTTATAGATCCATATTTTGGAAAATTAAGAGCTTCTTCAGGTAATATTTGTCCATAGGCAATCACGACTGAAAGATCAATCGGGGGAAAGTTTTTCAAAAAATTAAAAAAAGAAGATAACTCTTTTCTTAATGATTTTGGCTGAAAACAAGGTATATTAAATTTATTACAAAAATTTTTAACAGGAGAAGATAAAATTTTTTGTCCTCTTCCTTGTTTTTTATCTTCCTTTGTTATAACTGCAACAACGTTTATATTTTCTTTGGTAAAAAGAGTTTCTAGTGTTTTTACTGAATAATCAGGTGTTCCCCAAAATAATATATTAGTTTTTTCCATTTTTATTTCCCATATTTTTCATATTCTGATAAAAGTTTGATGAATTTATTTTTATAAATATCAGAAAAAGGTTCTAGTTGATTTAATAAAATTAATTGTAATGTAATTTTTCTAAATTGTTTTAAATCTTTTTTGACTAAATAATATCTAGCAGATTTTAACATGGTTTCTATGTCTAATTTTATATTTTCTCTTATTACATACATTATTTTTCTTACAAGCTTATGTGTACTTATTTCTTGCATAGTGATATCAAACCTTGTTGATACTGATTGATTTATTATGTTTTCTTTTTTGGGTTTTAGCCTTGTAATTGCAATTTTTGAATCTAATTTATCATCCAAAATTTCGCTGGTATCTATAGTGATTAAATATTGTATATCTTTCTTAGATGAGTTTTTAATTATAATTGGGATTGTATTTTGTCTTATTTCTTCTTTTAATGAAATTTTTATATCATTGTAAATATCTTTTCTTAGCTTGTGATTGTTTAATTGTATTGCAACTGCCGTTTCAGGGAGAGATACATTATCTACTTTTGAATAATATTCATTTTCAACGTATTTTTTTAGCATAGGATAAGTTATTAAATATCCTTCAAGGATAATAAAATCTTCATGTGAAATGTTTTTCTTGTTTTTTAATAGAGTATTTTTTAATTCTTTTTTTATGGTTTTATTTAGCTCATTATCTTTTATTGTTTCGTTATTTATAATGAATGCATTTAGAAAATATTTTTGTTTGATAAGAGTGTTAATGTGCGGAAGAACAATTTTCTTTAATGATTTATAATATCTTTCTTTTATTTCTTGTTTGTGTTCTTCTGAAAAAAATTGCTCATCAATTAAGTTAAAAAAATCTATTATTTGTTCAAAGTCTTTGTTAGCTAATTTCTTATAAAAATGTTTTTCGTTCATATCTATAAAAATATCTATAATTTTTATTTCTGTTAGTGGTGCTACGTTAAATTTAGAATCTTTCTCTTTTATAAAATTATATGTTTTATATGCTTTTAATTTTTCATTGTTTGTTATAAATATATTTAAAACATTTTCTAAACTTTGACATTCCAAAGTAATTTTATTTAATTGTTCGTTAATTTTTGCTTTTGTTAATCCAAATACGACATCTTCAGGGTCCCAACTTTTATATCTTTCTATTTTCTCAAAAAATTTTCTATAGTCATCTGCAGAAAGTGAATCTTTTTCTGAATCTATTGTGGAGTTTATAGATGCGACAAGTTTCTTTGCTTGTAAAGTGTTTATTTTGTCATTAGACGTATCAATTGTTTCACTGTTGTTATTTTCATCTAAATATTTATTTAAATATTTTATTGCTTTTGAGGTGTTGCCGTATTTATCAGCATATAAAGCTTCTGAAAGATCTGAGTTCGTGCAATTTGCAAATAACATAGTTATGAATGATAAAAAAATATAAAAATTTTTATTCATGAAAATCCTAAAATTAAGTAAAATTAAGCTGTTAATAAAAAATATTTTGTTTTAAAATTTTTTTTAGTTTTAACCGATAAAGATATTATATGGAAAAAATAAATAATATTAAAGATACAAGTATTGATGTATTGGGGGCTCCTTACATAAAATCTCCTTTAGATTCTAATAGAGTAAATTTTTTATCTCCAGATGAAAAAATAATTATTTATAGTAGAAAGGAAGAATTCGATTATCATCTTAATAAATTAAAAGATATTCCTACATTTGAAAAAGCAGGGCCGCAAAAGGAAATTTTTTTTGATCCCAAAAATACTATTTGTGGAGTTGTTACTTGTGGTGGTTTATGCCCAGGATTAAATGATGTTATCCGTGCTATAAGTATGACAGCATTAAAAATCTATGGAGTAAAAAAAGTCTTAGGATTTCGTTATGGATATAAGGGATTAAGTAAAAGCTCAGAGTATTTTCCAATGGAACTAACTGAAAATATCGTAAAAGATATTCAAGATTTATCTGGTACAATTTTAGGAACATCAAGAGGGCCTCAAGATGTTGACGATATGATAGATACGCTTTTAAAGTATAAAGTTAATATTTTATTTATTATCGGAGGAGATGGTACATTAAAAGGCGGAATGGCAATTTGTAAAAGAATAAAAGAACGTAATGAAAAGATATCTGTTATTGGAGTTCCAAAGACCATTGATAATGATATTTGTTGGACAAGTAGAAGTTTTGGGTTTTTAACAGCTGTGGGGGAGGCAAGAAAGGTTGTAAATTGTGCGCATACAGAAGCAAGAGCTGCTTATAATGGAGTTGGAATCGTAAAGTTAATGGGAAGAGATTCAGGCTTTATTGCAACACATGTTACTCTTGCGACAAGTAATGTAAATTTTTGTTTTATTCCGGAAGTTGATTTTAATATTGAAGGTACAAATAGCGTTTTAGAACATTTAAAGAAAAGATTGTTAGAAAAACACCATGCTGTAATTGTTGTTGCTGAAGGAGCAGGGCAGAAATTCTTTAATAAAAAATCCCTTGGTAATGATCTTTCTGGAAATCCTAAAATGGGAGATATTGGCTTATTTTTGAAAGAAAAAATTAAATCATTTCTAAGCGATAACGGTATTGAGCATACTGTAAAATATATAGATCCAAGTTATATAATAAGAAGTCAACTAGCAGATCCAAGTGATTCGGAGTTTTGTCTTGTCTTAGGACAGAATGCTGTTCATGCTGGGATGACAGGGAAAACCAATATGGCTGTTGGAATTATAAATGAACACTTTGTTTGTATTCCATTAACGATGATGATTGGAAATAAAAAACAAGTAAGGGAGGATAGCGAACTTTGGAAAACGGTTATTTCCGTTACGGGGCAGTTTTAAAATACAAAAAAAGCATTTTATTAAAAAATAAAATGCTTTTTTTATTATCAACTACGTTCAATCTATTTGAACTGTTTATTAAAACGTTATTTATTAAAAGCTATCAATCCTAAACTTTGAGAGCGTTTTATCGCTTTAGCAACTTTTCTTTGATTATGTGCAGTTAATCCGGTTAATTTTCTAGAAAGAATTCTTCCTCGTTCACTAACAAACTTTGATAATAAAACTACGTCTCTATAATCTATAGTAAGTTTTGGATCTTCTATAAAAGGGTCCAATTTCTTTTTCTTTTTAAAAAGTTGCATTCTTTGAATTGGAGGTAGTTGTTCAGATTTTTGTTGTGGTGCTCGTTCTCCCGATTTGGAAGCATCTTGATTCTTACCACGATCAAAGCTAACTTTCATTGGACGACTATTAATCTCTCTATTGTTTAATACTTCAACAGCCTTTTCTGCACTAGCATCATCAACCATCTCAACAAAAGCAAATCCTCTTGAACGTTTAGTTTCTTTATCTATTGCGATAACGATGCTTGTAAAATTTCCAACTTCATTAAAAATACCTTCTAATTGTTCTTGGTTTATACTAAAATCTAAATTGCTAATAAACAGCTTGTTTTTCATTAAAAATTCCTTTCAAATATAAAATCTTGTCAAGATAAAAAATCATGAACGAAAAAATACGAACAGAGTATATAAAGATTTATAAGAAAAGTAAAACGTTTAAGTAAACTTTTTATTTAAAATTGTTTTTTATACCTATAGATAACTAAAAATTTTGTAAAAAGTTAAATTGTCCGCAGACTTTCAGTCTGTGGGGGGGGAGGGAATATCGTGTACCTAGAGTAGCATCTCTTACAGAGATGCAAACCCTAGGCTATGTCGTTTAGCACCTTTGGAGCGGGGACATTTAGCATGCAAAAATAATGACTTCACTCTTTTTAGAGCAATATTAATTTTTAGATATATTAGATGAAATAACCTCTCAATTTTATGGGTGTCCCATTTTTTTATCCTCTTTTTGCATTTTCTTTATTGTTTTCAGTTAGATACGAAAAACTTTCTAACTTTTCCATAGAATATCTCAACTCTTCATTTCACTCTTTTTTCTCACATACCGTCGAAGTCGGGAGATGAAATAACCTCTCAATTTTATGGGTGTCCCATTTTTTTCTCCATTTTTTTCTCAATTTTGTGGATGTCCCAGTTTTTTTCAAGGCATGGTGACAACGAAGTGGTGTAAAAGTGTAAAGCAAAAGTCACATTCTAAAATAAATTCACATATTTTAAAGAAAATAAAACTTAAATTCTAAACTTTTAATACAAAAAGCACACAAATGTTAAAGTACTATATTTATTATTTTTTTATGTATATATATAAACTTTTTAATTTTATTTTCTTGAGTCCATTTTTTTACATTGTCCATTTCTAGCACTTTTTCCTTTACCATTTCTTCTGTATCATCAACATTTACAGATACTGTTGCTCTAAGTTTTCCATTTATTTGCACAGCAACGGTTATAGATTCATCTTCAGATAAATTTTTATCGTATTTTGGCCAAGCTTGTAAATGGATACTGTGTTCTCTTTTCCATTCTGTATAACCATTGACTTCTTGCCATAATTCTTCAGCAATAAATACAGCCATTGGAGCTATCATTTTAATGAAATCCTTCCATAAATCTTTATTGATGTTTTCTTCTTTCTTTAGTGCATTAACAAAAATCATTATCTGGCTAACAGCTGTATTCATTTTTAAATTATCAAGCATTTCAGTTACAGATTTTAATGTCTTATGAAAAAGCTTAATTGTTTCTTCGCTACTTTGTTTGTCAGAAACTTTATCCCGTAAAGCATAAATTGATTCTACTAATTTATAACATGCTTTTAGACCGCCTTCGTTCCAAGCCATTGTTGCTGTATATGGCCCTAAGAAACAAATATACATTCTTAAAGCATCGGCTCCATACTGCTCTAATTTTTCAACCAACTGAATAACGTTTCCACGTGATTTTGATTGTTTAAATCCATCTTCTCCTAACAAAATTCCTCCATCCATACGCCATGCATATGGCTCTTTTGTTGGAACAAGTTTTTTATCATATAAAAATTGATGCCAAAATCTAGAGTATAAAAGATGACGAGTGGTATGTTCTGCTCCTCCAAAATATTTATCTACAGGAAGCCAGTACTTCATCTTTTTCATATCACAAAATTCTTCATCATTATTAGGATCCAAATATCTTAAATAGTACCAACAAGATCCTGCCCAGTTTGGCATTGTATTTGTTTCTCTTAATGCTTCATTCCCATGAGAATCAAGAGTTTTTACCCACTCTTTATTTCGTGATAGTGGGGATGAACCATCATCAGTTGGCTCATAATCTGGAATTGATGGTAAAATTAAAGGTAATTTCTTTTTTACGCCATCTTTATCACTTGTAGAAACGATTTCTTCTATAGTCCCATCCTTACAATGAACCACAGGAATTGGCTCTCCCCAATATCGTTGTCTTGAAAACAGCCAATCTCTCATTTTGTACATTGTTTGCTTTTGTCCAAGCCCTCTTTCTTCAAGATTTTTTGATAGTTTATCAATCATGTCAACACATGGAATAAAACTATCATTTGGAAATAAAGATTTCATTTCAGGAGTAATTTTTACAAAAGCATCATCTTTAATTATAAAAGGTAATGGTTCTTCTTTTCCTCCCTCTGTTTCTTCCTTTGAATAAATTGTTTTTATAATATCCAAACCAAAAACATTAGCATATTCATAATCTCTTTCATCATGAGCAGGAACTGCCATTATTGCACCAGTTCCATATCCCATTAGTACATAATCTGCAACAAAAATTGGAATTGTTTTTCCTTCGATAAAAGGGTGTTTACATGTAAGCCCCTTAATCATGACGCCAGTTTTTTCTTTGCTTGCTTGCCTATCAATTTCTGTTTTGTTTTTTACATTTTCACAGTATGTTTTTATTTCGTCATAATTTTTAATTAAATCTTTGTATTTTTCTAACATCTCATGTTCTGGTGCAACTACCATGAAAGTTACTCCAAAGACCGTATCAGCTCGAGTTGTGAAAATTTCTAAATAATCTCCTTTTTTTTCTGCAAGCTCAAACTTTATTAGTGTTCCAAAACTTTTTCCGATCCAATTTTTTTGAGCTAGTTTTATGTGCTCAGCACAATCTATATCGTTTAATCCATCTAAAAGCTTATCAGCATATTTTGTAATTTTTAAAACCCATTGCTTTAAATTTCTTTTTTCTACTGGGTATTCACCTCGCTCAGAAATTTTATTACCATTTGCATCCTCTAATACTTCCTCATTTGCTAAAACCGTTTTCAATTTTTCGCACCACCATACAGGTTCTTCTTTTAATTCTGCTAACCCTGCCTCAAAAAACTTTAAAAATATCCATTGTGTCCATTTATAATACTCAGGATCTGTCGTGGTTATTTCTCGTTCCCAGTCTATTCCATATCCAGCTTTTTGAACGCTATCTCTAAAAACCTCAATACACTTTTGTGTTGTTTCTGCAGGATGCACACCAGTAGTGATTGCATAATTTTCTGCAGGTAATCCAAACGCATCAAAGCCATATGGAAATAAAACATTGTATCCATCCATTCTTAGTTTTCTAGAATAAATGTCAGGTAGTGTGTATCTTAAAAAGTGCCCCATATGAAGACCTTTTCCAGAGGGATATGGGAATTCAGTTAGAATATATTTTTTAGGTTTATTTGAGTTATCTTCTGCTCTACATACGTTGTCTTTAACCCAGTGATTACACCAATTGTTTTCTATTTTTATGTGATTATAATTTTCCATTTTTTGTAACCTTTTTATGTGGTAAGCACTTTTTAGATGAATATTATCAAAAAAAGTATCTTTTGAAAACTTATAAGATGGCTTGTTTTATAATAAAATACGGTATTTTTAAGAAATAAAATGGTAGGTGATATCATATTTTAGTTTTTTTATATGTTATTTATTTTTATTTTTTACATAATCTTGATTTTAAAGCTTAAATAATATATAAATTTTCCCTTGTGTATTACTAAGTTTAATGTAAATGTAATTTATTTTTAGTTACAGATTTTAAAAAGATTGAAATAAGATGAAAAGAACATATCAGCCAAGCAGAAAATCTAGGCACTCTACACATGGTTTCCGTGAAAGGATGTCTACCAAAGGTGGACGTAAAGTAATAAACGCAAGAAGAGCAAAAGGAAGAAAAAGACTTGCAGTTGTAAGTTTAAGAAAAGGACATTATAAAGGATAATTTATTTCTTACATTTATTCTTGTCGTGTTTCAAATATAATTAAATATTTTCTTTGAATTTTTTTATTCTTTTATCTTATTCTGTTATAAACGATGTAGATTTTGTTTGTTATCAATAACTTTGTTTATGTCGAAGATTTTAGATTGGAATTTTTCGTGATAGTTAAGACTTCTCAAAATGTTCGTAATTTAGGTTTATCCTATAAGAATAGATTAAAAAAAAGAAAACATTTTTTAGAAATTCAAGAAAATGGAGATAAATTTTTTTCAAAGCATTTTATCTTCGTAGTTAGAAAATCTCTTGATGATTATAGTAAAATTGGTGTTACTGTATCTACTAAGGTCGATAAACGAGCGGTCGTAAGGAATAGGATAAAAAGATTAGTAAGAGAAATTTTTAGACTTCATAAAGATTTATTTAATGCAAATTATGAAGTTGTCATTATAGCAAAAAAAAATGCCCCTCAATGTAGTTTTTATGATTTAAGAAAAGAATTTTTAGGAACTTTTTGTCATAATGGATTTTTAAAGAAAAAAGTAGATTCTAATCAAGGTTAAATTTGCACCGCATGGAAAAATTTTTTTATTATTTATTTTTTATTTTTGTTTATCTTTATAAAAAATTATTATCTCCTTTTTTAGGAAATAACTGTAGATTCTATCCTGAATGTTCGACTTTTTTTCTTCAAAGTATAAAAAATAATGGGGTTATAAAAGGATGCCTTTTATTTTTTGCACGCTTTATTAGATGCACATCTGTTTATAAAGGGGGCTTTGATTATCCTCGTAACGATGTTACTATTAAAGAGTGCTTTTCTTTAATTTTTAAATATAAAAATAATGATCTAACCCAAACAAACAAAAAAATAAAATAAGTTAATATGCATTTATCTAAAAAACAAAGTATAAAACTTACCATCCTTATATTGATAATTTTTTTTACGCTCAGCATAGTTTCTATAAAAATGAATGAAGAGTCTAATATTAACTCTAATAATAATAAAAATGACAAGTCTTTGATGGATAGTATTTCAATTACAAAAGATGCTCAAATTGTTTTGAATAATTTTAAAAGAAGTTCAATGAAAGACGGGAAAAAGCAGTGGGAGATTATCGCGGAAAAAGGACGACTTGATCCAATAACAAAAAAAACATTTTTAACAAATACAAAATTATCTCTTTTTACTAATGACAGACTTATAAAACTTGAAGCATCAAAAGCATTATTAACTTTTAGCGGAAATGATCTCCTTTCTGCAAAATTATCTAAAAATATTAAGTTAAATTTTAATAATGAATTATACCTAGAGACTGAAAAAGCGCTATTTGATAAAAAAAATGATGTTGTCACTACATCAAGTCCTGTTAAAATAACGACAGAATTTATTACTATAACGGGTGATTCTATGACAGTAAAAATAACAGATAGAATCATCAACATAAACAAAAACGTATCTAGCGTTATTACAGGGAAAAAGAAAAAGTGAAAAAAGTTTTTTTATTTATTATTTTTATCTTATTAGTTCCGTCTTTAGTATTTAGTGAAGAGAAGAAATCAGATTTTTTTGAAAGTTCTTTTCCTAAAATGGACAAGCTAGATTTTAAAAATGAAGCAACTTACATCACCTCTGATAATTTATCACTTGAATCAAAAGAAAGAATTTTCATATATAGTGGTAATGTTGATGTTAAACATAAAAATATGACATTAAAAGCAGATAAAGTTACAGGGTATTATTCCAAAGATAATAAAATTGAAAAATTGGTAGCTGTTGGGCATGTTTTTATTAATCAAGGAACAACTATAAAGGCAAGGAGTGAGGAGGCTGTTTATGATGCTGTCAAAAAAATTGTTACACTTACAAAAAGTCCAGAACTTGAAAAAGATAAAAGTTTATTATCAGCCGATGAAATTACAATTTTTATAGAAGAAGAAAGAAGTACGGCAACTGGGCAGGTAAAGGTAAAGTTGCTTCAGTAATTTATTTAAATAAAAGTTTATGTTAAGCGAATTTTTGCAAAGTGACATATTAAAAAGTTTAGAGTTACTAAATTTTAAAGTAAAAAAATCAAAAAGTGGCAAAAAACAAGGCATTCATTCATCTATTAAAAAAGGTTCTGGGCTTGAGTTCTCTGATTTTAGAGGATATTCATTAGGGGATAACCCAAGAAATATAGATTGGCATATTTTTGCAAAGACAGAAAAACTTTATATAAAAGAATTTAAAGAATATCAGAATATAAATTTTTTTATCTATTTGGATTCAAGCACATCTATGATAACACCAAATGATTCAATAAAGTGGGAACAAGCTTTAAAGTTATCTTCTTGCTTAAGTTATATTGCTTTAATGAATAATGAAAATTTAACGATTGCTACATCTCAAGGATTTGTTAGTCCTAAATTTTTAAATATTAAAAATTTTAATGTAGTGATAAAAAATATTGAAAATATTAAAATATCTGATGCTCCATATTTTAATGAAAATTTATCTTATGCAATTAACAAAATAAAATTTCCTGGAATTGCCGTTTGTATTTCAGATTTTTTAACGCCATTTGATAATATAAAAAATGGAATAAATAAGCTAAGAGCAAAAAATTTAGAAGTTACTTTAATAAATATTAAGTCTTTAAATTTTTTAAAATCTATTCCTGAAACATCAGAAATTTTTATAGATAGTGAAACGAAAGAAGAAAAGATATTAAATCTTGGAAACGATGGAAAAGCTGAATATACTAAAAATTATAATGATCATTTTGAAAAAATAAAAAAATATGCTTACAAGCATGATATTGATTTTTATGAGCTTGATGAGAATGATGATATATTAAAATTTTTGCATGAAAGTAGTCTATGTTCTTAAAATCTTTTATATTCAACATGCCGTATAATTTTCTTTTGTTTCCTATTTTTGCAAGTTGTTTGATTTATATTTATTTAAAACTATCTAATAAAAAAAAATTTATTATTCCAAGTTTTTTTTTATTAGATAAATTCGAAACAAAACAAATACAAGCAAAAAAATTAAGTATTCCATTACGGTTTTTTTATGAACTTTTTATTTTATTTCTTTTTACTCTTCTTTTTGTAGATATTACGTTTAAAAATTCTGATAATCGTTATTTATTTTTTATAGATAATTCATTTAGCACAAAATTAAAGACAAACGATAAGAAGACAGTTTTTAATATATTACAAAAATCTGCAAAAGATACGTTACAGACACTTCCAAAAAATTCAGTGATAAAATTTATAAGTTCCGATTCGCTTTTTAAATCTAAATATTTAAGAGAAGATGAAGGCAAAAATTTTATAGATACAATTACTACGTCTTATTCTAAAGATAATTTAGAAAATATGGAGTTTGATTTGTCAAACTTAAAGAAAATTTTTATTTTTACTGATAAGGATATTACAAAAAATGATAAAAATATCATTTCTTTTATGCCTAAAATAGATCGTTCAGTTTGTAATTTTGCAATTTCAAATTTAAATGTCATTTCTGATACTGTTAATTATGGAATATCATCATATTGTAAAAAGGAAAGTAAAATAAATATAAATATTTCTTGTAATAATAAATTTAATTTTTCTAAAAGCATATTATTACTTCCAGATAATACAATAATCGAAGTTCAAAAAATTCTACAAAATAAGAACATAACTTATTGTACTATAAAAATATCTTCAAAAATGGATAATTTAGAGGAAGATAACGAGGCTTTTTTTGTAATGAATAATAAGGGATTAAAAGATGTTTATTTATTAAGCAATCCTAAAATTGACGTAAATAATTTTATACAACTTCCATTTAGAATTAAGGATATTTCATATAGCGAATTAAAGAATTTAAAAAAAGATGATATTGTAATTTATAATAATATTCCGATAGAAAATTTATTAGATCATCAATCAATAATATTACCAACATCAAAATCATATTTTTTTAAAGATAGAATTTTGGAAAAGCAATTTATAACTTTTAAGAGAGAAGGAGATCCGTTAGTTACATATATAAATCCAGTTAACTTAATTTTAAATTCTCCAATGGCATTAAATATAGACAAAAAATATTATGCAACAGATATTTTAAAAATTAATGATGATGTAATTCTTTCAAGAATTGAAGATAACAATAATGCACATATTTTAAGTGGTATTTCATTACTTCCATTTAAAGATTCTGATTTAAATACAAAGATTATCTTTTTAAATTCAATAAAATTTTTGATGCATAATGATATTGTTAGTGCATATAAAACAATTCCATTTTTTTACACACATAAAAATGAAATTAAAAATATCATGATACCTAGTTTTTATACAATAAATGGTCAAAAAGAGGCATTTAATTTTTTTGATTATTTTGAATCAAATATTTTAGTTAAAAATAATTTAAAATTAAAAATAAAAAATAAATTACAAAAGCAAGAAGTAAATCGTCAAAATGAAATAAGAATGTTTCTAATTTATATAATAATATTATTGATATTACTTGAAGTAATTTTTTTTCTTATAAAAAGGGATAATAAATGAGAGTTTTTTTTGAAAATCAAAATTTATTTTACCTTTCAATAATTGTTAGCATTGTCTTTATTGTTTTTATTTATTTTATGAAGATAAAAAATAGAAATTACCTTATATTACAGGCTATTTCATGTTTGTGTTTATTTTGTGTTTTATCTAGTCCGTTTATATTAAGAGTTGTTACGTTGCAAAAAACAGCTTTTTTAATAGATATTTCTAATAGCATGCCTAAAGAAGATATTTACAAAAGAATAAATTCTTTATATTCAAAAAATGATGAGATATTTTTATTTTCAAAAGGGCTAACACCGTTTCCGATAAATTTAGGTGAATTAAAAGATATAAATTTATTAAAAAATTCTTGGAGTTCTTTAAATTTAAAAGAGACAAATATTAAAAACAATCTTGAAGAAATTATTGAAAAAAATTCTTTTAAAAAAATTGTAATTTACACAGATGGGTATGAAAGTTCAGATAAACTTATAGAGCAATTAAATCGCACAAAAGAATTTCCCATTAAAACGTATCCATTGATTCCAGATTTTTCTAATCAAAAAAAAGAGATTTCAAATTTAATAGAACTTAAAGTTAACTCGTCATCTGTTGAAAAAATAAACCATCCTTCGAAATTGCAGTTGTTGATAAAAAGCAATAAACCTTCATTAAAAACAAATATTATAGTTTTGCAAAATGGTGAAACAATTTTTGAGCAATCTTCCAATATTAGTAATTTAAAATATGTAACTTATGAAATTTTATCGAAGCCTTTAAAGGACGGTATAAATAATTTTAATATTAAAATTTTAGATAATTTAGGTAATGTTTTAAGTACTAAAAATATAAATATTACTGCAATTAAAAAAGAAACAATTCTTATGTTAAGTAATTCTTTGAATGATGCTGTTTTTCTAGAAGGGATTTTAAAAAATACAGGGTTTAATTTTATATCTGATTATGGTGTAGAAAATAATTTTGATAATATTCAAAAATACACAGCGATTATTTTAAATAATTTTCCTTATAAAAAACTTGGAGAAAATAATGCAAAAAAAATAGAAAATTGGGTTAGAAATGGTGGAAAATTTATAATGATTGGAGGAGAAAATTCTTTTGGAGTAGGAGGATATAAAAATACTTCAATTGAAAATATATTGCCTGTTACTTTACAAGAACCACAAAAAAAAATTATTAGACTAAATATGGCGATAGCATTGATTCTTGATTGTTCTGGAAGTATGGAACAAGATTCGAAGATAGAATTTTTAAAACTTGCAGGAAAAAAATTAATTAATAATTTGAATGATGATGATTATATTGGTGTTATTGGGTTTAATACGAATTCATTTTCTGTTTTTCCTATAAGTAAAATTAAAGAAACAAAAAAAATTGCTTTAGAAAGCATTGATACGCTGACGCCATTTGGTGGGACTAATTTACTTCCAGCTATGAATGATGCAATCGATATGTTAAGTAAAGTACGAGCAGGAGGGAAGCACGTTATTATTTTAACAGATGGAAAAGTCCCAGGAAATGTACAAGGATTTTTAGATACAGCTACAATAATAA
>CAZHFA010000003.1:22328-26856 GCA_964531865.1 uncultured Bdellovibrionales bacterium | reverse complement strand
AAATATCTAAAAAAGGCAATAAAGACACAAATATTTTGATTTTCTTAAGAAAAATTAGGAATTACATCTGCTATTCCATCACCATCGTAATCGTGTGCTTCTACGACATCTAACCTTCCATCATTATCTGAATCAGTATCAACAAAATCTGGAACTCCATCACCATCTGTATCAACTAACTCAATTACTTTAAGCAAGACTTCATCAAAAGCATCATCAATACCATCACCATCAGAATCCATATCATAATCATTTGGATAGCCGTCTCCATCAGTGTCTTCGCCATAACTTCGCTCTATTGTATTTGAAATACCATCACCATCAATATCAGCATCACCGTTTCCTGTTTTAGACATTCCAATAAGTTCTGCTTTCTCCGCAAAATCTGAATTAGTATAAGTATAGTAATCCGTATAACAACTATTTGAAGTATCATCTCCTATTTGTAATCTTGACGCCTTACAATCTCCATAAATTTGTGATTGCCAATAACCTCCATCATTTTTTTCTATATGCGCCCCCCTGATTCTTTCAAAACAATTTTTAGATCATCTGCTCTTTCGACTCCTCCTAAAGTTATATCGTTTGCAGATGAAACTACAGCCGAAGCTTCAGGCTTTGCAAACGCAGAAAGTGTTCCTACAAGACTAAACAGTGAAAGTAATGTTAACTTCCAAATTTTCGTATTTATTTTTCTCATAATATTCCCCATGAAAAATTGATTGATAGCAAAAAGGTTACCTAAAAAAACTTCGAGAAATTAGAAATATTTTTGATAAAAAGGATTCAAGAAAAACATGATCTTTTTTGTAATAAAAATAAATTGTGAGTAATTTTTATGATTTTTTTACAATCACTAAAGGCACCATCATTTCGATATCTGTCAATCCAGCATGAGATCCTTTCAATGTTTCAGCCAAATTTTTGTTCATAGCGGGGTGAGTCAATACTTTTAAAGATGTTGAAATAATTAAGTAATCTCCTAAGAAATCTTTTGCCTTTGGATGGACAACACCTCGTCCAAACATTTCATGTTTAATAGCATCAGAACTTTTTACCAAGATAAAATCTTTTGAAAAATATTTTTGAAATAACTTTAAAAAATCTTGCTCTTTTCCTTCTTTCAAAAAAACAGCAGACGTACGACGATCTAAGCTAAGAGGCGCTAAAAGGCATTCCTTTAACCCATCATATTCTTCCACATATGAAACTTTTTCAACAGGAATATGTCCATGATCAGCAGAAATAATGACTAGCGAATTTTTTAAATCATGACACATATTCCTTACAGAAGAATTTATTTTTTTCATACCATTATAAACTTCTTTTGAATAGGGACCATATGCATGAGACAAATGGTCTGGATCCTCCCAATAAGTAAAAATAAACTGTTCATTGGGTTGTTCTGCTAAGTGTAATACTCTATCACACAATTCTTGAACACTATTTACTCCATTTTCCCTAAATGAAGGAAAAACTTCCGTCGTTTTTATTGTAGGATTTACCTGATGAATCAAATCAAAAATATGAGTATACAAAAGCTGGTTACAAACAGGTTCTTGATCTACGACTTCTCCTGAATAATACTCTTTATTATCAAATAATCCTACTATTTTATTTATATCAGAAAAATAAGGAGCCCACCCTAACCAACCATGAGAAATGGGTGGCAATCCAGAATAATAACTAGTCATTCCCGCTGTAGTCGTGGATGGAAAAACAGAAGTTATCTTATCCCTGTTCTTTCGTCTCAAAAAAGCAAAAGGCGATAAATTATGTCGCATTAAATCTAATCCCATACCATCAAAAATCATTAGCACTATATTTTTATATTTTTTTTTAAGTGCACAATCTAGCTTTTCTAACGTAGGTAACGTCACATCTTTGCCATAATAATTTAAAATAGAACAAGTTATTCCCAAAATACATTTATCATAATTAGGATAACAAATTTTACTTTTTTTTCTTATCTTCATATAAGGAACTTTATATCACTTTTTTATTTTTAGCCACAAAAGAATCATAGTTGAAAAAAAACTAATTTAATCACATAAAAAAAGAATGTATTTTATATTCCCCATCGATATTCTAGATCTTTTATATAAAACTTTATTCACTCACGGCAATTTCCAATTTTTCTTCATTTCTTAATAAGAATAATTCATAGGCGTCAAGCAATGCCTCATAACTAGCATTTATAATATTATCTGAAACTCCTATTGTTATCCACGACGAATCGCCTGACCTTGCTTCTATAGAAACTCTTGTCGTTGCACCTGTTGCTTTGTCAGGATTTAAAATTCTAACCTTATAATCTATAAGGTGAACATTTTTTATTGCTGGATAAAAAGGAAGTAATGCTTTTCTTATTGCATTATCAAGAGCATGTACTGGGCCATCTCCTTCCGCTACTATATGAACAATTTCATTATGTAAGAAAAGTTTTACCATAGCTTCTATAACGCTCCTCTCATCTTTATATTCAGAAATTATTTTCATTTCCATACGTTTAAAAGGTTGAATATATTTTTGACAATCTCTTCTTAATAATAATTCAAAAGATCCTTCTGCATTTTCAAACTGACTTCCTTTACTTTCCAATATTTTTATTTTTTCTAAAATCATTCCTTCTTTACCATTTAAAGAAAGATTAAGTTTATTTGCTAACATTCTAATATTCCCTCTTCCAGAAAGTTCAGAAACAACAAACTTTCTCTTATTGCCGACTAATTCAGGGTCTATATGTTCATAACTTGTAGGATTTTTTTCTACAGCGGAAACATGAATTCCTCCCTTATGAGCAAATGCAGAAGAACCAACATAAGGTGCATTTTTTTCGGGGTTAAGATTTGCTATATCACTAACTTTTTTTGAAAGAGATGTTAATGCAGAAATATTTTTGGGGGGTAAACATTGATATCCCATTTTAAAATAAAGTGTGGGAATTAAAGTTATTAAATTTGCGTTACCACATCTTTCACCAAAACCATTTATTGTACCTTGAATTTGTTTTACTCCAGATTGGACAGCTATAAGAGAGTTGGCAACTGCCAGCCCACTATCATTATGAACATGTATTCCTAACATACAAGAAACTTTTTTCTTTACATCATCTACAACTTCCTTTATTTGCCAAGGAAGAAATCCTCCATTTGTATCGCACAAAACTATTGTATCAACACCAGCCTTATCTGCTTCCATTATTGTTTTTAATGCATATTCTTTACTTTTTGTGTAAGCATCAAAAAAATGTTCTGCATCATAGATGACTTCTTTTCCATTTTTTTTCATATAAGCTATGCTTTCACTTATCATATTTAAATTTTCTTCCAGAGAAGTTTTTAAGACATCTGTTACATGGAAATCCCAAGATTTTCCAACTAATGTAACGACCTTTGTTTCGGCTTGTAATAATGCTTGTATATTTACATCGTCTTCTACTAAAGATGATGCTTTCCTTGTGCTTCCAAAAGCTACAATTTTTGCGTTTTTAAGATTAAGGTTTTTTGCCATTTGAAAATATTTACAATCTTTAGGATTAGATCCTGGCCACCCGCCTTCTATATAATCAAAGCCAATTTCATCTAACAAGGATGTAATTTTTATTTTATCTTCTATAGAAAAACTTATTCCTCTTTGTTGCGTGCCATCTCTTAACGTTGTGTCGTATAGCATTATTTTTTTATCCACTTTTAATAATTCCTTAAAAAAAAACTTTTAAAATCAGAAAAAAGCAAAAAAAAAGCCCGCAACAATGTGCGGGCTTTTTAAAAAAATTATACACCGCACTCACATCATGTAGTAATAATGATAATAATAATTGCGATGTTATTTAAAATTGCTTTAAGCATAAGAGACGATTAAAACAAAAAAAATTTTTACTGTCAATAATTATTTTTTATGATTTATTCTAAAAATAAATTTTATTTTTTTAGTAACAATTGTGGAAGAAAAAATTGGCAGAAAAAATTTTTCTTCTTGATTGCAAATAACTTTGGTTACTCTAAAAGCCTAGAATAAATTCTTTGTAAAAATAGGACATTCACTTTTTTCAATTTCTTATTTTAATTCTCTCTTATTTTAAAATATTGAGTTACCAATTATGTAATTTTATTTAACGTGTATTGATAAATTGTCGTTGCTCTGAAAGAGCGAAGTTAATATTTTTGCATACTAAATGCTCCCGCTCTGAAAGAGCGAAATGACATAGCCTAGGGTTTGCATCTCTGAAAGAGATGCTACCCTAGGTATATATAATTTCCTTTCCCTCTCCCGCAGGCTGAAGGTCTGCGAACGGTGTAACTTTTTATATTTTTTTTACTTTTAATTTTTGTCTTGACTATAAAGTTTTTATTTGATATAAACTTTTTTTGTTTGGTTATGTTAAACTTAACTCTTAAGTTTAATTTTTATTCATTGTATCAATTTTTTTCTAATCTTTGGAGGATAGAAAATAAAAATGTTAATTCATAAAGTTTCATTTACGTTTACTTTCTAGTTTTTGCATTTGGCTAGTTTTTGCATCTGG
>CAZHFA010000003.1:0-22228 GCA_964531865.1 uncultured Bdellovibrionales bacterium | reverse complement strand
AGTTTCATTTACGTTTACTTTCTAGTTTTTGCATTTGGCTAGTTTTTGCATCTGGCTAGTTTTTGCATCTGGTGCTAGATTAAATTTTTAAGAATGCTCTTTTTTTTTAGATTTTTTTCTTAGAAATTTTTTCGAATCTTATGCTTTCCTAGTAAAGCATTCTTTTATTTAAATAATAATTAAAGTTTGATTTGTTTTGGTAGAAGTTTTTTAAGTCTTTAGATTTAAAAGCATAAATTAAAAGAGATTAAGTTAGTTTGCGTTATCCTCTTTCCTTGTATTTTCTTTATATTTTTTTCATTTCTTAAGATTTAATAACCTTTTAGAGCATTTCAAAAATTTAAGGGAGGTTAGGAAGATCCCATGAAAATATAAAATTCAAATAAAATATCTAGTTTTAAGTGCTTTTTTGTTTTTTTTAATGTCGAGGTAAATATGGAAAATAATAATAAAGATTTAATAGATGGTTTAAAAACTACAGAGTGTGATAGTGATAAAAAGATTTCTTATGAAAAATCAAAAAATAATTTTAATAAATTTAATCAAAAATTTATTAGTGTAAATCATTTTAATAAGCAAAATCATTTTGTAACAACACAATTTAGTAGAAAAACTTTTAACAAAAAATAATAAAAAAATTAAAAGATGAAGCAAAAATTTTTTGCTTCATCTTTTTGAATAATAAAAAAGTGTAAAAAAAATGAAAGTTAGTCAGGAAATTATTAGAGTAGAAAATATCTCAAAATATTTTGTAAAACATAAAAATTGTTTTGGGAAAGGTGGTGAACTTTTTGCTGTGGTAGATAACGTTAGCTTCACTGTGAATGAAGGAGAAATTTATGGAATTATAGGCGTAAATGGAAGTGGCAAAAGTACACTGATAAGAATCTTATCAACCTTGCTTTTACCCGATAAAGGTAATGTCTTTATCTCTTCTTATGACTTAAAAACATCTGCTCCTAAGATAAGGGAAGTTATAGCTAGAGTTTCTGTTGATGCAGCATTTTTTAAAATATTAAGTCCAAAAGATAATTTACTTTTTGCTGGTAGACTTTATGGAATGGATTCTAAAACTATTATTGAAAAATCTAAAATGATTTTAAGTCAACTTGGATCGCCTTTAAACACTTTTGAAGAATCAATGCAAAACATGAGTCGCGGAATGCAACAAAAAGTAGCGATAACTAGGGCTTTTTTAGTGTCTCCTAAAATAATTTTATTAGATGAACCTACAACAGGATTAGATCCTAAGAGTAAGCTTTTAGTTTCAAATTTTATAAAAGCTAAAATGCAAGAAGAAAAGATAACTATAATTTTAACAACACATGATATGAAAGAAGCTGAAAATCTTTGCTCTCGTATTGCTATAATGCAAAAAGGGAAATTTATTCTTGAAGGAACAAAAAGAGAAATCTTAGAAGCAATGCATGTTACTTCTTTGGAAGATGCTTTTATTGCTTTAAGCGACGATGATTCTCCTTTAAATAATAAAAATGAGGTGACCTATGCAATATAATAAATTTCTAAAAAATTTTACATCTTCTTTTGCATTCACTGCGAGAGAGTTTGCTCTATGGAAAAAATATTTTTCTTGGGTATTAGTTGATATAATTTCTTCAATTACTCAAGGCATGACTGTGATCCTTATAGGCGTTACATATAGTGATATGGCACAAACTTTTAATCTTTTACTTGGTGTCGTTATTTGGAATTACATAAGTAAACTTTTTTGTGAAATTGCAACCAATGTTGGATTTGAACGATGGGAAGGAACTATTGAATACACTTTTATGGCACCAATTACCTCCTTGTCACATTTAATGGGGATTGTTACTTGGGGAACTCTTCGAGGATTACTTCAACTTGTTTTAATAGCATTTTTCATGCTACTAATTGTTGATGTAGATATTTCCAAATGCAATTTTTTTGGATTTTTTGTAGTTTTGCTAATAGCAAGTTTTAGTTTTATAGGACTTGGAATGCTTGCCACAATTTTACCAATAATAAGTACCGAAAATGGCGTTCAAGGAGTTCATATTCTACAAGGATTTTTACTTTTAATAAGTGGAATTTATTATCCTGTAGAAGTGTTACCTAGTTGGTTAAGAATAATATCTTATTTAAGCCCAGTAACATACACATTAAGTGCTTTAAGAAAAATGCTTGGCCTCTCAATGGAAAATAATTCTTTTGTACTAAAAGAAGGTTTGCCTATTTCTTCAATATACGAAGAATTAGCCATATTAACTTTTTTGGGAATCGTAATGCTTCCTCTTGGTTTAAAAATATTTAATATGGCAGTTGTTCATGCAAAGAGATTAGGATTACTAAGCCGTACTGGATAGTTTTTTTTGGCAATTTTATACGATTTATCGCTAAAATTACCCCCCAAAAAACTTATATTGAAAATTTAATAAAAATAATTACATTACGTTTTTAATGGATGAATATTTTGTACGCAAGGTTTTTCATTTTTTTTATTTTAAGATTTCATCAATAGTCTTATAAAATCTTTCAATCACCACATCCCAATTATATTCTTTCTTAACGTAATTATAACCAGCATTTGCCTTTGAAAAATTCTTTTCTTTTTTTTCTTTTAAAAGAGTTCTAATTGATAAAACAAACTCATTTTTATTTGCAAATGAAAGTCCTCCACAAGAAATTGCAACATGATAATTTGTAACAGCACAAAATGCATTAACTAACACAGGAACTTTTAATCCCCATGCTTCCATAATAACGATTGAGAATGATTCATTTACAGATGGCTGACATAAAACAAGAGAATACTTTATAAGCCTTTGTTTATCGACTTCGCTTAAATATGAAATATCAATAATATCATCTCTTTTTTTTGCAGATGCTCTTTCCAAATCATCAAAAGATCCTCCCCCCGCTATCACTAATTTTAAATCTTTTGGAAATTTTCCATCATCTTTTGAAGAGACAAAATAATCGACTAAGACTTGTACATTTTTCCCCGTTTCTTTTCTCCCTACATACACAATATAGTCAAAATCATCTTTAAAATACGGCATCATTTCCCTTTGATATTCTTCACTTGGAAGTACAAATCCCATCCCTACATCACTTCCCTTTATATCTTCTCCATATAAAGAACAAGCTAATTTTTTTTCTGGCTTTGCATTAAACACACAACCTCTTACCTGTCTAAACATACTTGCTATTACATCCGTATATGCATAAATTTCATCATGAAGACATGGAATTAAAATTGATTTTTCTGGACAAACTAAAGCCCCCCAAAAAGTAGTTCCAAAAAGGTAGGGGGCAAAAAAAATAGCTCTATATTTTTTAGAGTTTTCTTTTACATACTTATACAAGTTTTTTGAATTTACACTATTTTTCATCCATGAAAATTGTTCACTAATAGAAATCATATTGTTATTACTAAGAGATATCTGATAAGGAATCCATTTTTCCAAATCTCTTTTATCAACTAAAAATTTTTTTACGTTTACTCCATTTTCTTTACTTTCACCTTCAATTAAAGCATTTTCCCAAGTTCTATTATCAATTGCACAAGTTGTTAGGACATCTACATCATCACCATTTTTTACAAGTCTCTCTGCAAACTCTCTTACTAACGTTTCACAGCCTCCTGCTATTTTTTCTCCATACCTTGGAACAACAAATGCAAATTTATTAGTCATGTTTTTTCTCTATATTTATTTTTACTCTTTTATTTTTTATATAAAACCTAACTCTTTTCTACTTTCTAAAAGATATTTATCATCTTCTCCAAATGCCTTTTTTAGCATCTTTTCCTTTGCAATGTTTTCTTCTTTTTCTTGCAAAGAATAAAATTCTCTAATTTCATCTTTTAAACTTTCAAAAAGAGTTAAAAGTTCGCTGGCTATTGTTTTAGGCGTTAATTCACCAAAGAATTCTTCTTTTAATTTTTTATAATCAAGACCTGCTATTTTCCCATTCTTAAAAGCTTCTATGAAAAATCGAATTTTTAAAGCTTCATTTGTTCCTGCATCAACCTTTGCAATATAAGAAGCAGGAAAAATATTTAAATCTTCATGATTATTTGATATCACAAATACATTATTTAAAAGAGCTTTAAAAATAAAAAATATATCGTGATGCCAAACTTGATATGTTTTATCAGAAAGAAAATTTTTACATAAAGAAATTGCAATATCACATTTTAATAAGGCATTATTTTCATTTTGCATATTATCTTCTAAGACAGAAAAAGACTGTATGTTATTTTGTTGACATAAAACTTTAACACTTTCAAAATTAGATTTCTTTGTAAGCCATACAAGATTACAATTATCCAACCCTGCAAGAGCTTCTAACATCTTATGAGATCTTGTAGCTATATTTTGATCTCCTTTAAAAACAATCTGCGTAATCTTATTTTTTTCTTTTATAAAATTTTCACTAAAAATTGCTGGATAATTTATAAATGTAAAATTATTTTTATATGAAGTTTTTATATTGTTCCTTGTGGCACAAGAAGCAATATTTTTATCATCAAAATTTGTAATCATAGAAAACAACGACTTACCAAACTCCCTTCTTGCTAAATAATAATTATGTGGATGCGTAGTCTTTATTATAGCTTGCGGAGGAAAATAAGAAAAACAGATATCATGAAACAAGACCACGCCTTGTTTCAAGGCTAAATGAACCCTAGAAAAAGCCACATCCTCCCTATCTTCTATTTGATAAAAAAACAAATCATAATGCTTCTCTTTATCATGTAAAAAAGAAGATAAATAATGAAAATGCGGAAGACCGAATGCTTCTTTTTTTTCTTTATCATCAGAAAAAATATCTATATCACATTTTTTTTTCAACTCTGGTAAAATGCATGAAGAAAAATAATAAGATTTTGAACCTTCTTTTATCGGTGTAAAAAAAGCTATCTTTAAATTTTTACACATACACTACCTTACTTATTTTAAATTTTTATCTAACGGACTTAACAAAGAATTTATTACGTTATCCCAACTAGAATCTAAAAGTCCTAAACTTTCCACCAATTTTCTTCCATTCTCTCCCATTCTTATAGCTTCTTCTTTATTGTTTGCAACATACTCTACAGCCTCTGCAATCCCCTTAGAAGTAGGCTCAGTAATAAGACCATTTTCTTTATCTTTTACAAACTCTAAAGATCCACCACTATCAGATGCCGTAATTACAGGCTTATATGATGCAAAAGCTTCTAAAGTCACATATCCATAATCTTCATCAAGCGGGGCATAATAAACAGCAAGAGCATTTGCAAAATTTTCTAACAAATCTTCGTCAGAAATACGCCCCAAGAATTCTATTCTTGAAGATAAATTGTGAACTAATATTATATTTTCAATATATTCCTTTGTAGCTTCTTCATCAAACATTCCAGCTATTTTTAATTTTATATCTGACTTTATAAATGGTAACGCTTTAATAAGCATATCAACTCTTTTAATGGAACAAATTCTTCCTACAGATAAGATATAATCTTGAGTCTCTTTTTTATAATATCTATTTCCTAAAGTAAGTGGTGGATATAAAACATCTCCTAAAATGCCATTAAATCTTTTTAATCTATCAATTACATTTTTTGAAATACCAGAAATATAAGCACATTCTTTTATTACTTGCGTTTCAGATTCAACCACCAATTTTCTATACTCCTCATCTTCTTTACTATCAGATACATCAGAAAATCTCGTGCTATAAAGGTCATAACAAGCTCGCTGTTGATGTACAAGCCACAAACTTTTTTTAGGATGCTTTGCATAAAAGGTTGGAAATTTTGTAGCAATTACCAAATCAACATCATAAATGCAAAATTTTGAAAAATCTAAGGCACGCCACATTGATGCATATTTAAAAAGTTCTTCTTTTATTAAAGGAGAATATGGCATATCAATAACATCAACTCTATGCCCTCTTGTTTTTAACTCCTCATATAAACTTTTTACTAATGCTTCTTGTCCCCCACCTGTAAATGGAATTTTAACTCCTAATATTAAAATATTTGCCATAACACAAAAAAACTTTTATTTCACACCAAAATCGACTTTTACATTCTCCCTTTCTTGCTCATCAATCATGAAAAAATCTTTTTTATTAAAACTAAAAAACTTTGCAACAATCACGGACGGAAAAACTTCACATTGAACATTATAATCCTTAACTACAGCATTGTAATAACGCCTTGAATTTTGGATTGCATCCTCAATATCATTTAAAGAATTTTGCAATTCTAAGAAATTTTGGTTTGCTTTTAAATCTGGATAAGATTCTGCCAATGCAAATAAAGATTTTAAAGATGACGTTAAAACATTTTCAGCTTGAGCTTTCATAGTTATATCATTGGAAGTAACTCCCATGGCTATACTCCTTGCCTCAACAACTTTTTCAAAAGTTGATTCTTCATGTTTAGCATATCCACGAACAGTTTCAACAAGATTAGGCACTAAGTCATATCTTCTTTTTAGTTGAACATCAATTCCACTTAAAGCTTCATCAGAGGTTGTCCTTAATTTAATAAGATTGTTATAAAAGTAAGCAACCACTGCCCCTAATAAGAAAAGTCCCATTATAATGCTTGCAATCATAGATATAAAATCTCCATCAATATACTAATAACTATAGAAAAGAGGCAATAATACTACGACCTCTTTTCTAAACGATAAGATTAAATCCACAACCTAACTAATCCCAACCTATAGTTTCATAACCTTTTTTCTGTAAACATCTTTCTACAAAATTTTTATAATCTTGACTATGTCCTGATGTCTCATTTACACCTGAAGCAATTCCTAGCATTGCACCAATTGCAGCCCCTGCACCAGTTGCACGACCAACTTTAGCCTTCATTATAGTTCCACCAACAGCTCCTGTTCCAGCTCCTAACGCAGCCCCGACAGCTCCTCTTTTTGCAGCTTCACCTGCCATGCTTTTTTTAGGCACATATGCATCAGCTAAAGACATACATTCATTAGTATCTTGTTCTGCTTGAGACATTCCAACTTTATTTAATTTTGAATTTGGATAAAATCTTGGTCTTGACTCTGAGCAAGCAACCAAACTTAGAACTAACACACAAAAAAGTAATTTTTTCATTTAAGAACTCCTTAATAATTATTTTAAAATTAAAACCTGTATATTTTACTTATACACTAATCAATAATCGAAAAATTATCTTTAGAAACGCCACACTCTGGACAAACCCAATCACTAGGAAGCTTTTCAAAAGGTGTACCTGGAGCTATTCCGTTATCTGGATCTCCAATAGATTCATCGTAAATATACCCACAAACATCACATTGATATTTTTTCATACTTTTTCCTCCCTAACATTGTTATTTTATTACAAAAAGCCTAAATTTTTTATAAAAACATGGTGTATTATCATATAGTATAACAAAAAGATAAAGAGCTTTTTTTTGTTATTTTTTAATTATTGCTAGCCTAACATTTTAATAAGTGTTAGAATCTCGACCGTTGCTTGTTAAAGAACAGAAAAAGTATCTTTCTTTAAAAAAGCTTCTGTGTTATGTAAAAAGTATCTAACACCTCTAGTCTATAAGCAGTACTTTTTGATTAGTATTTTAGATTGTTTTAGACATATCATTTGTGTATTTTAGATCGACTTTATAAGGATAAAAAGATGAATATTTACGTTGGCAATCTTGCCTATGCTGTAACTGAAGAAGACTTACAGAAATTATTTGAGCAGTATGGAGAAGTTGAGTCTGCTCGTGTTATAACAATGCATTCTGGAAAATCTAAGGGTTTTGGTTTTATTACAATGCCTAATGATGAAGAAGCAAAAACAGCTATTGAAGCATTAAATGGAACTGACCTTCAAGGTCGTCCTGTAACTGTTAATGAAGCTAGACCAAAAGAAGACAGACCAGAAAGAAGTCAAGACAGACGTGGTGGCGGCGGATTTAGAAGCCATAGTAGTAATGGCGGAAGAGGTGGAGATAGAAATAGAAGATTTTCTCGCGGTAATGGTGGCGGGGATCGTTATTAAGATTTTTAACCTCCTTTAAATTATTAAGTTATATTTTGAGGCGTTTTAGAAAATTTTCTAAAACGCCTTTTTTATAACTTAATTAAATTTCCTTATTAACATCCATAAAATCAGTGTAACCATAATTATATTTTATATCTGAGACTCTAAATATAAAAATTAGAAACCAATTTCTAGGCTAATTCATTTATATTCTTTTCAACCTTAACAATGCAATCAACTAAGCTATCAATTTGAGTAAAAGAGCCTGCAAAAGACGGATAGTGTAACCATATTATATGATTCTTTACAAAATCTCTACACACATTTAAATCAAAAGAGCTTTTATCTATATTACATCCATATTTTTTACTTATATATGGCCATTCGCTAGCTGTAATATGGAAAAGTGGAATATCATTCATTGCTAAATACCACTTATCTTCTAATTCTGCCCCCTCACACCTAACTGCTTTACAAAATATGTCTAGTGAAATTTTTTCACAAGAATAATACAACAACACACAATAACACTGACGACGCGTTATATTTTTATTCTCTGTTATAAATGGTCTAACATAGAGTGATCGTCTTCTTATTTCGTTAAAAAGGTACTCTACATTTTTATTTAATTTATTTGTCCACTCTTCTATATGATTAAATTGCCCATATAAAATAGTAGCTTGTAACTCAGTCATTCTATAATTCCACCCTAAAATATTGCCATAAAATTTTTCCTCTGTACCTAATTGACGTCCACAATTTGAATAGGCACATATTTTTTTATGAAGCTCTTTCATTTGTGTTACAACCATTCCCCCCTCCCCACATGTAATAATTTTACTTTGTTCAAAACTAAATGTTCCTATATCACCAATGGTTCCAACACATTTATGCTTCCATTCTGAGTATGGAGCATGAGCACAATCTTCTATAACAAATAAACCATTTGCTTTTGAAATTTTCATAATGGAATCCATATCGCATACTTGATTTGCTAAATGAACGACTATTATTCCCCTTGTTTTTTTTGTTATTTTTTTTTGAATTTCATTAGGATTTATACAACAATTTTTAGGATCTATATCTACAAAAACAGGCACAGCATTACACTTAATTACAGCACCGGCCGTAGCAATCCAAGTATACCCCGTTGTTATTACCTCATCACCTGGAAAAATTCCTATTGACTTAAGAGCAATCACCAAAGCATCCGAACCATTGGTAACCATAGTAACATACTTACTTTTCATCGATTTTTTCACAAAATCAATACACATTGATGTATATTTACCAGGAAATGGGATCCCCCCCCATACCCTAGATTTAATAACATCCTTAATATATTCAAAATCCTCATCATAGTAATTGGGCCAAGGTTCAATAAGTGACTCATATAATGCAGAACCACCATTTATGGCTAAATTAGACATATCTTATTTCCCCATCCATATTCTTTCTGTGTAATAACCATTAACAATACTATCCCCATATATTTTTATTTTCTTCATGTTTGCTTCTTCATATTGACTACAATATTCTTGCATGTCGCAAAATTTCTTTTTAAATTCACCTATAAACAAAATAGGTTGATAAAAATCAGATATAAAACCTACTACTTTATTTTTTTTGTCAATATATGGAAGATCCTCATAATATACAATTTTATCTTTAATCACTACATTTTCTGCAATACTTCTAACATACCGATGATCTATATGTTTTTCAAATGCTATAGGTACAAAAACCCAATCATAACTAAAGCTTTCTAAATAGGTACCTAAAAATTTACTCATTTTATTAATTTCTTCCTTTTTACATATTTGCGTTAATTCTTGAAATGCATCTAATCCTCTTACAAAACTATCATCAAAACCTAAAGAATACGATTTAAACCCCATAATTTTACTCATTTTTATTTCTTCTTCCAATCGCATATTTGAAACATCCTCAATATTAAGATTAGTCCCCCCAACACACCAACCACTCTTAGAAAAAAAATTTAAATTAGTAATATCACACTTTACATTTTTCAATTCTCTTATAGTTATCGATGAAGAGTATATCATATCATCATAATGTGGTGAGAAATATAAGATATGCTTATTATATAAAAGTTCTTTCATGACCATATTACAAAGTATCTGAGTATTTTTGAACTTTTGCAAAAGCCTCTATAATTCTATCCATATCAACTTTTGTTCCAAGCAAATATGAATGATGGAAAATCACCCCCTGATCAAAAGAAGCTTTTTCAGCCACCGGAAAAAGCTGATCCCCAATCTGAAGTTTTCTTACATATTCATCACTCCAACAATATGTCTGTAACGTTTCTGGCCTAAATAATATGTTTTTATTTAGAGTCGGATAAGGTTGCTCAACGGCAATTCCTAATTCTGCTTCTAACGCTTGACATATCTTATGGATTGGTTTATTTGAAAAATAAACTTTATCAATTTTTACGCAATATCTATAATAAGATTGTTTTGTCACTCTTAAATCATGGTACATTGATGTTATTCCATCTATTCTCCCTAATTCGACGTCAAGATAGCTGGCATTTTTTTCTTTCTTTCTATTCCATTTTTCCAGTTTAGAAAGTTGATCAAGAAGGACTGCTGCTTGAAATTCAGAAATGCAATAATTTGTCCCCAGTATTTTACCACTCTCATATAAATGCATTTTATTTATAAAGCACTGACTCTGTGGTTTATACAACCTTGAATTTGTCCTAATTTCTATTAAACGACTATATAAATCAGTATCCGAAGTAATAATTGCACCACCTTCCCCACTTGTTAGAACCTTTCCCTGCTGAAAACTAAAACAACCTACATGACCTATAGTTCCAGCATACTTATCTCTCCACATTGAACCATGTGAGTGTGACGCATCTTCTATTACATACAGACGATGCTCATTAGCTATCTGCATTATTGCATCCATATTTGCCATACATCCATATAAATGAACAAGCATTATCGCCTTTGTATTGGGGGTTATCGCTTTCTTTATTTGCTCTGCGGAAATACAATAAGTATTTGGGTCAACATCTACCACAACAGGAGTCGCATTGATATTACAAATACTAATTATGCATGCAACCCATGTTAAAGCAGGGACAATAACTTCATCCCCTGGCCCAATTCCCATACCTTGCATTGCTGCAAGGAGTGAACTTGAACCATGATCATAAGCTACGCAGTAGTTAACTTTATTAAACTCTGCATAAGTTTCTTCAAACAATTCACATTTTGTTTTTTTCCCTTTCCACTGCCCACTTATTGCCCACCTTCCAGAATCTAAAACATCCTGCAATTGTTCCATCGTTGAAGAATCACTTATAGGCCATTTTAAATCACTTTCTAATCCAATTTTCTTTCCACCATTTATAGCTAACATCATACACCTCTTCTTACTTTCTTATATATTTGAATTACTCGTTGAATGTTTTGCTTAAATACATATTTTAGACGAACCTCCTTACGCAACCTAACTCCATATTTTTTTATTTTTTCAATATTGCTAATTGCCTCATTTAGTTTTTTTAACAACATATCTGAATCACCAACATGAAAAATCAATCCGTTTTCTCCATCTTTTACTATTTCTGGTATTCCACCTGCATCAGAAGCTACTACAGTCTTTCCTACAGCAGCTATTTCCAACAACAAACTTCCAAACTCTTCATGTAATGAAGGCATAGCCATAAAACTAGAACATGCTATTGCAAATGGTATTTCATTATTAGGAAGATATCCTAGTACTACACATTTCTTATCAAGGTCAAATTTCTTTATTCTCTTTTCAAGATCTAACCTTTCATTTCCATCACCAAAAAAGAACAATTTACACTTATCATTTTTTAACTTTAAAAAAGCATCGAAAAGGACAAAACATCCCTTCTCATACGCGATACGTCCAACATAAGAAATAATGATTTCATCATCAGAAATATGATATTTACTTTTAAACTTTTCTATGTTTTCTATTTTTAAATCCTTAGTGAAATCATCATAATCAATTATATCTGGAATGACAGAAAGTTTATTCTTATCAATTTGATATTCTTTTTGAATAATTTGACTAGTCCTATTAGTAAGAACGATAATTTGAGTTGCTTTTTTCAAACAATACTTTTCGATGTCTATCACTGCACTGTTAATAGCAGTATCCAATTTTGACATAGGATGATATGTACTAATTCTACAACAATGCACTGTATAAATTAATGGTTTTTTTAAAAGTTTCTTCGCTATAACTCCAATAATCAAAGGAGCCATAACCCCACTACAATGAACATGAACCAAATCAAAATTATGTCCTTTAATCTTATAATTTATTAAGTGCTTTAATACACCAACTCCCCAATAAAAATTCAATCCTAGCGTACCACGTACTTTTGATTTTATTGGAATCATTGAAATATTTCCCTTAATAACTTCGACACCTCTTACAGGAATCCATTTTTTAGGTGCATTAGGCATCGTAATTGGAAGAATTACCTGATTTATACCGTTCTTAGCCAAAGCCAGTGCTTGACGATATATTTGCATTTGCATTCCTCCCATTTGATCCATTCTAACAATCCACTCATCGACAACATCTGGAGTATAATAAAAATGAGGCGTTAATCTTAATACTTTCATCTTATATTTCCTCCCATACCATTTCTATATTAGATAATACAGATTCTAATTTAACTGGAATAACAAAATTTTCTCCTGTTTTTAATGGAACACCTAAATGATCTAAAACTACCATAGCAACCTCATCCGCCTTACAATAAATATATCCATTCTTATTATCCTTTTTTAACAACTTCCTTAATTCACTTAAATCCAAGTTCGGATGTACCCTCTTTATTCGACGGAGATAATAAAATTCATTGATTTTTTCCAAAAGCAACTTTAATATTTCAACTTCTTCTTTCTTCAAAAAATTCATTAAAAAACTAAGCCTTGCCGCCACTAGCATTCCCACTGCAACACCTTCTCCATGTCGTATTTCACCCGAGAAAAGCATCTCAAGTGAATGTCCAATAGTATGACCATATTCTAACAATACCCCATCTTTTTTTTCATACTTATCACATGATATCAATTTCAATTTCGCTTTTATCGAAAGCAGGACTAACTGTTCAAGTGTTTCATACGTTAAATTTGATACATTAAAATTTGAAGATAGGAAATTTTCAATCTCATCCGGAATAACTATCATTAAATTTTTTACAAATTCAACATATCCAGCTGCAACATCCCTTAATTCAAGAGATGAATATAACTCAGGACATATCATAACCGCACTAGGAGAATAATACATTCCAACAACATTTTTTGAATAATTCTTATTAATTCCTTGTTTTAAGGATATAACTGAATCAGAACATGCCATTATCGTAGATGGAATATGCACAAAATCAATTCCTCTATATAACAATCCACATGCTAATCCAGCAATATTTCCTAAAACACCACCACCAACAATAAACACACAAGAATTTCTATTTGCTTTATGATCTAACAATAAATCCAACACGGTACTTACTGCCTTCAATGTTTTTTTTACTTTCGTTCGTCTCATAACGAATAAGCACATATTTTGAACTATCACATTTACCCATAAGTTTATTTACAATGCACTTTGGGACATTTGAATCAAAAATCAATAATGAATTGCTATATTGCATAGATATTTTTTTTATAGCATTTGATATTTCACTAATACTCTCATACATATAATAAGTATATACGCTTTCTTCTACATCAATATCTATACTTTTCATATTTATACCTTAGTTGTTAGTATCATATATTATCAAAACTCAATTCTTTTCATAACAGAAATTATGAAAAAATCCTAATGAGATATTACCATTAATTCAGAAATTACTTTTTTTACCTTACGTTCTTAATCATCAATCTTTTTTTATCACATAAAACAACTCATTGTCTACTACTTTTTTCTCAATTATTGAACATGTATTAGGGAGGCCTTGCTCAAAATAATTAGAATAAGACTCTAACATTCCTTTTTCACGCCCCGAAAGACTTTTTATAGGGAATGATACTATAGCGATACTAAAATCAGCTAATGCAATGAATTCAAATGCCCTTCCTTTTTTTTGCTGATTTAATAAAGGTAATAATTTAAATAAAAGCATAACATCTGCATGCTCTTTTGGAACATCAGTTACAGCATCTAAAATTTTGGCATAAAAATCAAGCTGACTAAAACACAAATTAAGGATCGAAACAGATTCTTCATTTATATCAAACGCTCTATAAACTTTTGGCACATTACTCAAGAAAACAATAGCAAATGGATTGAATCCACATCCAACATCTATCACAACACTGTCTAACTCTATATATTTAGATAAAAAATCGTATACTTCATTTATTATTTTAATCCTTTCCCGCGTAGATGCATGTAAAGACATTAGCTCTAGAGCAATATTCCTAGATATATTATTCCCATTTTCTTCTAAAATTTTTCTTGCCCTTTTGTAACAATCACTTTCAATAAATGATTCATAAATGATATGTAATTGATTCTTTGCGGCTTTTATAGCCTCTTTTTTCTTTGGATATTTTTTTGATATTTCCTCACATATCCTTTTTACTATTGCTTCATCCATAGACGAGTACTTTTTACTTTTATATACTTCTTTAAAAATATCATTCATCTATATTTTTCTCCTATTCTTTAAACTTCCTTATTCTTTCCATCAACATACTATAAAAACGTAAGTTATGTAACGTAGCCAATCTATAGGCAAGAGAATCACCTACCTTATATAGATGATATAAATAGGCACTTGAATAATTTTTACATGTATAACAATCACACACTTTAGAAATTGGTTCATTTTCTTTTATATGTTTATCATCAAGAATATAATAGCAATGATGTTTAAGCGTCTTACCATCATTAAAAACGTATAATCTATTATGTCGTGCTTCCCTTGTGGGAATAACACAATCAAAAAGATTATATCCCCATTTTACACATTTGATTATTCCATCAGGTTTTCCGATACCCATCGCATATTTAGGCTTATCATTTGGCATAAGTTCCGCCGTGAGCTTTAAGATATCCTCTATCAAATTACCGTCTGAATCGACAGGAAATCCTCCAAATCCAAATCCATCAAACCCAATATCAATCAATTTCAGAGCACACTCTCTTCTTAATTCTGGAAAATTTCCACCTTGAATTATTCCAAATAATAATGGCCTATTAGCATCAGTTAATTTTCTTATTTTTAATTGTTTTTCATATTCTTCCTTACATCTCTTCGCCCAATTTACAGTAACTTCTACTGAAAACTTATTTACTTCAATGTCATCATCTGGATGAGTACAGTAATCCAAACACATCATGATATCTGCCCCATACGAAAATTGTGATTGAATACTTTTTTCCGGCGTAAGAATTATCTTTTTCTTATCTCTATCTGGCCTAAATATAATTTCATTTTTCCTTATTTCTCCATATTTAGAATTCTCTCTTATCATTGAGAAAACTTGAAAACCTCCAGAATCTGTCAAAATTGGGGCATCCCAATTTGTAAATTTATGCAATCCACCACATGATTTTAATACATTTACACCTGGCTTTGATAATAAATGATAACTATTCATCACAAGCCCCTTAATTCCACAATTGAATAAATCTATTGAATCAGTACACCTAACAACACCATAGGTACCATCTGGGAAAAAAGCTGGTAGCATAACATTTCCATGCTTTGTATATAATATATTTTGCATCATAAACTTTATTTTAAATAATCAAACAAAAAAGTTAATTTATGTTAAACGACACACAAGAAATCTTTGAAAATGTCATCATTTTTAAAAAATTCATATAAAAGTAAAAAATATCCATATTAATTTTCTTAAAACCATCCAAGAGTGTAAAAAACATTTTTTATTACACTTTAGCCACCAATGCCATCATGCTATATTATTTATGATAAATACAATGGATATAAAAAGAACTCAAAACAGTATCAATAAATGATATTATTTTTTTATTCTCCACTTATGCATTTTCTAAATTAAATGTTTTATCATGTTCCCTAACTTTTTTATCAAAAGATATTGGAATTCCTTTTACGCTTGATTCATATATACTCATTACCAATTTCTGAAGTTTTAAATAACTCTTATAATGCTTTTTGTTCCATTTCAAATAATCATTATATGAATAATAATCAGAAATCAGTTTATAATGAGACATTCCCCAGTATTCTTTTGCCCCCTCTCCAAAATCAATAAAATCTTCAGCTATAACATGCACTGATTTTTTTCTTCCATTATGATAAATAACCGATGCTTCGTCACCTTTGATAATTAACAATCCATTTTCACAATGAAATACCAATTCAACTGGAAAATCATTAGAAAAATAACTAACCGCATAAAAACTAATCGGTATATTTTCTAAGAAAAATACCCCCAAAGCCTCATCCTCAACATCAATTCCTGGATGCAACCTGTTCCTACAACTTGCATCCACATATTTTATTTCCTTTTCTATAATCCACGTCACTAAATCTAATGAATGTATAGCTTGGTCAATTATTACCCCACCTCCCTCTTTCTCCTTTATGCCTTTCCAATCACTATTTTTATAATAGTCCATCCCCCTATTCCACGTTAATGAGATTTTTACAGAAATAATGTTCCCTATTTTATTCCCAGAAAACTCTTCACCTGCGAGAATTGTTCCTGGGTTATATCTGTTTTGAAAAACAACTGCATATTGAACACCGTTTTTATTCGAAGCATTAATCACCTTGGCTGCTTCTTCAAAAGATAAAGCCATTGGCTTTTCACAAATAACATTTATTCTACGTTTTATTGCTTCCATTGACATCTTATAATGAAGATAATGCGGGGTACATATATGTACATAGTCTGGCTTTTCTCCGTCAAGCATAGTAATATAATTTTCATAATAATTACATTTGTACTTTGTAGCCTTTTCTCTTGCACGCTCAATCTTTAAATCAGATACAGCTATTATCTCAACATCATTTAACATTGAAAGTGAAACAGCATGCATTTCAAATATACCACCGCATCCAATTATTGCGACACGCTTTTTCCTCTTTTTCATTATAGAAAATACTCCTTAATTACCATTAAATACCACGGCAGCCATGTTTTTTATATAAATTCCTTTTGAGTATAAAGCTTGTTTAAAGTGTGGATTTAATTCCAAAAACTCAACATTATTATATTTTCCATACAAAATTTGTTGTTCTAAAACTTGAATATTTATGAATATAGTTATGTCCTTCCACTCAAAAAACTCTCCATTAACAACTAAATCTTTATATGAAGCTCTCATGATACTCATAAAAATAGATTCATATACAACTTTTTCTCTATCACTAGAATATCCTTCTTTTCTAAGAAAAGAGATGGGAACATTTAAAAAGGATATATCAGGCATTAATTTTATACCATATTTTTCTGGATTAAAATAAATATCTGTTTTTCTTTCTAAATTAAAATCTTCAACTAATATTTCACAATCATCAATATAATTTATCAAAAATTGCTCCAATTCTTTAGCTTCCCCAAAAGTTTCAGACGGCAATCCTACAATTGTCATTATATATGGTTTATAATTATTACGCTTACACCTCTCTATAATTTCACTAACTATCAACATATTATTCCCCTTACCGTGTAAATCTAATAATCTTTGTGAAACAGTTTCCATTCCAAACCTTAACAGCCCATTAGATAATTTTACCGCCTTAATTAATTCATCATCCACCCAATTTTCAAACCTAATATCTATTTCCCAACCCAATTTATTTTTAAAGAAGAAATCGGATAATTTCATAAGCCTATATTTTGATGAAACACTGTCGGCAAAATCAATAATTTTAACTTCTGGATAAAGTTTTTTGATCATTTTAAGTTCATTAATAAATAATTTTATATTTTTTTGTCGCAACTGTTTACAATTTAAATTTGTTAGCGCATTACAAAACGAACATTTGTTATGATAGCACCCTCTAGATGACTGTACGCCAAGTCTACCTTGCCCTTCAATAAAAGAAAAATATTTTTCAAGCTCAAAATCAGAATAATCGGGAAAAGACAAGTCTTTTGTGTCAAGTAGCATACAATTATTTGTATCAATAAATGTATTCCCAATTTTTACAAGGGCATTTGGAATATCATAATAATCTATTTCCTTTTTTAAATATGAAATAATTTTTTCTATACTATATTCTCCTTCTGCTATACTAAAAAAATCGATATATCGAGACAATGGATTATCACTAAACAACAAAGATAACTTATCGGAATAAAGAGTAACCCAAGGGCCACCAAAACAAATACTTACTTTTGAATTAACAGATTTTAAATATTTCGCAATTGTTAACGCTGGAATTACTTAAAAAAACCCTATTATGGAAAAACCAATAAATTCGACGTCTTTAGGCATTATCTTTTTATTTTCAAGTAATTTTTTTGTATACCCAACATAAATATTTTTTTCATATCCTAAAAAATAATCAAGTTTTAACGAATTAATTTCAAGCAATGGAACCATTTCACAATATGAAAAAGGAAAAGGGGCCGACCAATGAGAAAGCTCTTTTTTACAATAGACAAACTCATATTCCATTGATTCACTATTAAATATCATTACATTATTAAGATAATCCAAAGTAGCAATTTTCAGACCTAACTCATTTTTTTTACTATAGTTTGAGTCATTAATCGTAATTTTGTCGGAAATATAATAGAAAAAATCTAAACTCAAATCCAAACATGAAAATTCATTAGAATTATCCTGTTTAAGGTACCCCTTTAACACAGCTATCGAAATAGGAGGGCTCTCTGGCAACATAGCTGGTGGAGTTATTAAATACCCTTTCAATATAACACGTCCTTATATAATAAGATTCAAGAACAGATTAGATAGGATTTTTTCTAAAGTTTTTCAACCATAACAAATAAAGATTATCATGTCTATGATTAAATATATACTCGGTTTCTTTTAAATGTAAATAGAATAAATTTTTATGTATACCTCTAAATTTTACTAATCTTGTTTTTGCAAGTCCAAAAAAATTTTCTATTCCATTGATATGAGATCTTCCATTAGCAAATACATCATCGGAATGCTTTACTCTGTAATGTTTTTATAATCCATATTAACTAAACCATCATAAGCTTTCCATTCGCCAGAATATATTATCGAGTCATCTGGGGCTAACCGCTTAATTATGGGAGTTAATTCATATGCAGAACAATTTTTAGCTATCTGTGTATAAACTTTTCCCCCTCTTTTTTCATTCCAAAAACAATAGTTTTGTCTAAAGCTCCTCTACCTTTTTTTCTCGAACTCTTCTTGCTCCAAAGCATGATTCTTCTTCTGTCAATAAAACAACCTTTTTCTAATTTTTAAAAGTATTAGGTTAATTGTGTTACGATTTAATTTTGTAATTTTTGAAATCTGAATTTCTTCTAAATCAAGACAAAATAGTTAAACTATTTGCTTAAATTTAACTTCAGAAATATGCGATCTTTTTACACATGTGTTTTTTGCTAGATTATTCCAATTTCTTAATATGCTATCTCTTTATTATCCATTAAAAACCCTCTCTAATCTAGTCTTGAACCATTTTTAAAATACCTCAATAAAAGTTAGCTATCATACCAAACATTATCATTGAACCAATTAATAAATTTAATTATGCCAAGTAGAAGCAAAACACTACCATTTATCTATTGTAAATTAAAGTATAATTAATCACAAAACAGTAACTCACTGATAAAATCGCCACAAATTTTACCATTACAGCTATCAGGCAATTTATTATAAGAAAATAATATTTTTTTCTCTTTCCCTTCAGAATTAACAAAAGTAAGATGTAAACGCTTCCATTTTTTTAAATTGATAATCTTCGATTTCATTATTAAGTAAAGTTTTCTATTTTTATCAATTTGTCCCCATTTGTTTATTTTTTCATAAGCATCTATCATTTCATCAAATATCCCCATGCTCACTTGACAAATTCCATTATTCGATAAATAAGTTTTTGTTAGAGAAAAAAAAGAGCTTAATATACTTTCTCCTGCCTCTAACAATCTTTTACATAACTTTCCTTCCTTGTTAGTAGGCGAATTAAAAGATAAAAAATAATAATTTTGGAACATTACTAAATAAATTGCTTTCAATAAAATGCACATTATTTATACCATTAATCATAGCATTAAGTTTTGCAAAACATATCGCTCTAGGATTGATATCCACATAATAAACTTCTTTACTAAATTTTGAGAGAACAAATGAAATTATTCCCGCTCCTCCCCCCATATCTAAACTTCTTTCAACTGGATGCCTAATTAAAAGTTTAGAAAGATATTTATCCCATAATGGATCAACGTAAAGAGATTTCTGTATTTTATCGGGTATATCAGGATCTGAAAATATAACCATATTTTCAAAAATAGTACAATTAAAGTCTGTCTTACAAAATCTTTTTTCCATATATATCAAATTAGCTTCAACCATAAAGGAAACCGTTTCATTATCATATAAATCTAATAATTTATTATACTGAATAATACCATTATTAAAAAAATTTTTTGATATTTCTTTATTGTAATTAGATACGAGATCTTCTTTTATTTTTTTCATATCAAAATAGTTTTTAATATTACAATTTACAAATTGCGATCCATTTCTAGTCATAATTAATTTCCTCTTTAATATCTTGCATAACCAGTTTCGCAACGTCCCCTATAACTGATACTTTTTCAGCTTTTTTGAAAGCATTTTCTACCAAGTAATTTCTTAAATTTATATCTAAATATAATCTTTTTATAGCATTATGCATTTCTTGAATTTCACCTTTTTTTACCAACAAACCATCTTTTTCATTTTCTATTATTTGTTTTACCGTAGCTAAATTATGAGCAATTATAGGCTTTCTTAAAGCCATAACCTCCCATATAACAATCCCCAACTCTTCATAGTCAGATGGTACTATTCCTACATCACATTCACTTATTATTTGTGGAACAATCTCATGATCGATAAATCCTAAAAAAGTAAACATGTGTTCTGTCATATCTTTTTTTACTTGCATCTTTATCCGTTTAAGTTCAGGCCCATCACCACAAAACACAATATGATATATATTAGAATCAAGTATTTTAGCTAAATCCAAAAAGACATTACAGCCTTTTTCTGAAGAAACTCTACCTAGATACAATAATAGAAATTTGGATTGTTTTTTTATTTTTCTTTCAACGATTTTGTTTTTATCAAAATTTAAAAATAGATTTAAATCTGGCAAAAATATTATTTTTTTTACATTTTTAATACTACCAATATTTTTTTCGTAGTATTGAGACGTTTGAGCACTAAGAGTGTAAACCCAAGTTGCGCTCAAAACCGTTTTAATTTCCATCCTTATTGCTAATCTATTTGTAACCTTTTCCCAGAAAGTAGTTGAACTTTGAGTAGCACCTCGACTAGAGTGTATTTGAAGGTATAGTGGAATTTTTAAGATTTTTTGCATTAAATGATACAACAACAACGCAGAGCCTGAACCGTCAGCATGAGCGAAAATAGCATCATATTTTTTATTTTTCAATAATCGTATATGAAAAAATGTAGATAATGCCCATGATTTTATTAATCCACAATACCCGCCTAATTTTGATTTAATCTTCAGTATAGGTATTCTATAGCTATATACTTTTATATTTTTAGAATACATTCTTTCTTTTGGAATACAGGGTTGCCCCATCGTTATGACATCTATATTTACATCTTCAAACTGCTTTTCAATAGCGAGACATAATCGAGAAATCATTAATTGCATTCCTCCTTGTGGATCATAATTTATATTCCATTTATCTTCATACCCCTCAGAAGAAAAAAATGGAGTCATTACTAATAGCTTCATTAAAAATCTCTTTAATATATTTGATACTATGCCAAAAAAGATAAAACTAAATTCATAAAACAAACATCTTGCATATTCTAAAGGAATATCAGAAATTAAAACAATACATAAACATTAAACATTTTAAAAAAGTAAATAAATAATTTTATAAATCATACGTTAATCTTACGTAACACCTCTAGCCCATAAGCAGTACTTTTTAGCTAGTCTAGACCACGGCGGCGGATTTAGAAGCCATAGTAGTAATGGCGGAAGAGGTGGAGATAGAAATA
>CAZHFA010000002.1:5229-26886 GCA_964531865.1 uncultured Bdellovibrionales bacterium | reverse complement strand
AATTTGTCCCTCTTCAAAACTTTAACGAATCTTGGACGGACGAAAAGCTTTATAAAAAATATGAATTAAGCAAAGAAGAAATAGATTTTATTGAATCAATGATAAAGCCAATGGAGTAAAAAATGTTGGAAGAAAAATTTTTTAAAATACCTCCAAAATGTAATCCACAAATTTATGTATATGAAATGTCTGATTCTGATTTTAAAGGGTTATTAAAGGTAGGTTACACAACAAAAGGATCTGCAGAAGAAAGGGTAAAAGAACAATTTAATATAAAAATGCCTAAAAAAAATGTTTATCAAATTGTTTGGTCAGAAGATGCAATAAAAAATAATGGAGAAACATTTACAGATCATGATGTGCATAAATTATTAAAAAAAAGAAACATACGCAAAGAACTTTCTATAGATGGGAAAAAGACAGAGTTTTTTAGATGCACAGTAGACGATGTAAAAAATGCAATTTTATCTATCAAAACTGGAAAAGCATTAGAATTTTCTCGAACTAAAGATTTTAAAATGCGTCCAGAGCAGGAAGAAGCTGTAAAAAAAACTTATCAGTATTTTAATAATTTAGAAAAAGAAGATCCAAAAAAAATTCCTCATTTTTTATGGAATGCAAAAATGCGTTTTGGAAAAACTTTTGCTACTTATCAATTAGCAAAAAAAATGGAATGGAATCGAATTTTAATTTTAACCTTTAAACCTGCCGTGCAAGATGCTTGGGAAAGTGATTTAAAAACTCATGTTGATTTTAATGGTTGGAAATTTTTTTCGAATAAAGGCGATTTTGAAGTTGATAAGCTTGACGAACAACAGCCTATAGTTTTTTTTGGATCTTTTCAAGATTTTTTAGGAAAAACTAAGGCAGGTGGTATAAAATCAAAAAATAAATGGGTACATACGATAAATTGGGATATTGTCGTTTTAGATGAATATCATTATGGATCATGGAGAGAAAATGCAAAAGATTTGTTTGAGGGAGAAGGGAAAAGAGAACAAAAATATGAAAATGGATTGGATTATTATGATGAAGAACTGATGCCGATTACGACAAAACATTATTTATATTTATCGGGTACGCCTTTTCGTGCAATAAATTCTGGAGAATTTATCGAAGAACAAATTTATAATTGGACATATTCTGACGAGCAAAAAGCAAAAGAAAATTGGGATTACAAAAAAGGGAAGAATCCTTATGAATCACTTCCAAGAATGATTCTTATGACATATCAGTTGCCAGAAGTAATAAAAAATATTGCATTAGATAGTGAATATAATGAGTTTAGTTTAAATGTTTTTTTTAAAGCTAATGGAGTGGGAAAACAAGCAAGATTTAAATATAAAGATTGGGTACAAAAATGGCTTAATTTGATCCGCGGTGGATTATCAGAAAATATAGTTAATGATTTAAAATTAAAAAATAAAAAGCCTCCAATGCCATTTTCTGATTCTAGATTGATTCAAATTTTATTACATACCTTTTGGTTTTTACCAAATATATCATCTTGTGATGCGATGGAAAATCTTTTAAAAGAAAAACAAAATACGTTTTATCATGACTATAAAATTATAAATGCTTCTGGAAATAAAGCAGGAAATGGAGTTGATGCTTTGATTCCTGTATATAGAGAGATGAAAAATCCGCTAAAGATAAAAACAATTACACTTTCTTGTGGAAAATTAACTACGGGAGTTACCGTAAAGCCTTGGAGTGGAATTTTTATGCTTAGAGATTTGCAGTCACCAGAGACGTACTTTCAAGCAGCGTTTAGAGTTCAAAGTCCTTGGATGATTTCTGATCCTATAGATGAAGATATCAACCATTTTCAAACTATAAAAAAAGAATGTTACGTTTTTGATTTTGCTCCTGATAGGGCATTAAGACAGGTTGCAGAATATAGTTGTAAATTAAATGTTGAAGAGCATAGTCCAGAGAAAAAAGTTGGAGAGTTTTTAAAATTTCTTCCTATTTTGGCATATGATGGAAGTTCGATGAAAGAACTTAATGCAAAAGATGTTTTAGATATAGCTTCAAGTGGAACATCGGCAACATTGCTTGCAAGAAAATGGGAAAGTGCATTGCTGGTTAATGTTGATAATAATACTTTAAGAAAATTAATGGATAATAAAGATGCAATGGAGGCTTTGGGGAATATTGAGGGATTTAGAAGCTTAAATCAAGATATAGAAAAAATAATAAATACATCAAATGTTATAAAGAAAATAAAACGAGAAGTAAGCGATGAAGATTTTAACGAAAATAAGAGGAAAGAATTAACACAAGAAGAAAAAGAATTAAAAAAAGTTCGAAAAAATATTCAAGATAAGCTTATAAAATTTGCAACTAGAATTCCAATCTTTATGTATTTGACAGAATATCGTGAGATTGCGTTAAAAGATGTTATTCGAAAATTGGAGCCAAAATTATTTAAAAAAGTGACAGGACTTAATCTTAATGATTTTGAATTATTATTAAGTATAGGTGTTTTTAATTATCAATTGATGAATGATGCAATTTATAAATTTAAACGATATGAGGATTCAAGCTTAGAGTATACCGGTATTAAGAAGCACACTGAAGATAAGGAAGGTTTATTTGATACCGTAATTTCAAAAGATGAATATATTTTTGCACAATAATTTTTATTAAAAAATAAAGTAGTAAAATTGGAAAATAATCAAATAAAATCTAAAAAAAGAGTTGCAGATCATGGAGAAGTTTTTACTGCAGAACGGGAAATAAATGCAATGCTCGATTTGGTAAAAGATGAAACAGAAAGAATAGAGAGCCGATTTTTAGAACCTGCTTGTGGAAATGGTAATTTTTTAGCTGAGATATTAAGAAGAAAATTAAATGTTGCAAAGAAAAGATATGAAAAAAATCCTTTAGAATATGAAATGTGGTCAATATATGCTTTGATGAGTATGTATGGTGTCGAGCTTTTAGAAGATAATGTAAAAGATTGTAAAAAAAGATTGTTTGAAATTTGGGATAAGGAATATATAAAAATTTGCAAAGATAAGGCAAATGAGGTCGCTAGAAAAGTTGTTAAATATGTTCTTGATTGTAATATTTTGTGTGGTGATGCTTTAACATTAAAACAATCTAATGGAAAGCCAATTATTTTTGCCGAGTGGTCTTTTGTAACGTCAACAAAAGTAAAACGTCGAGATTTTAGACTTGATGAAATGTTAGAGGGAAATACTGATCAGATGAGTTTGTTTATGGTTGGATGGGAATATGATGAAGAAAGAGAGGCATATATTCCACTTCCAATAAAAGAATATCCTTTAATAGATTATCGTGATGTTTATAAAATATAAAAAAGTATCATTTGATTGTAAAATTTTCTATTATGTTAATATACAAGACAAATACATATTGGTATATTGTTTTAGGTTTTTAGCAATAACGGGAATTTCTAAAATGCAGTTAAAATTTCTTATAATGAGTCCATCTGGAAATGTTACGGTATTAGTTACTTTTCCTTATATTGCTTCCATAAATACAAGACAGGAAGTGTCAAAGATTATAATGGAAAGATATAATGATGTTGAGCAAGTAGGATTTATAAGTTATTTGAAGAATAACATTCCAAGATTGGATATGATGGGAGGGGAGTTTTGCGGCAATGCAACGAGATGTTTAGGGGCTTTATTAGTATTGGATAATCCTTCAGTCTTGAAGCAGATAGCCCCTGATTGTTGGCATGTGGAAGTATCCGTTTCAGGGGTACCTAGTTTGTTGGATGTGTATCTTGCATTAAATGGAAATGATATAAATTCTTCAGTCAGAATTGCAATGAAAGATGTTAAGTACTCCGAGAAAATGTTTAATGGTTTTTCTCTTTCTGTTGTTTCAATGGAAGGGATTACTCATGTTTTTGTTGATAAGAAGCTGTGTGATTTCCCAGAATTGAATTTCAAAAATGTTGCTAGAGATTTTCGTGAAGGTTTACAACTTACATCGGAAGATGCTGTTGGAATAGTTTGGTTTAATAAAATTTCGGATAAGAGTTTTTCTATACAACCAGTTGTTTGGGTTAAAAATACAAATAGTGTGTATTATGAAACAGCCTGTGGGTCTGCAACTGCTGGATTGGCGTGGTTGTTTGGAAAAAGTGGTCGTATAAAAGATTTTGATTTTTTACAGCCGAGTGGAAAAATTATCAAAGCTTCATTTTTGAAAGATGGTAATGCTTGTAGCGTTGTTATCGGTGGAGTTGTTGATATCTTGCAACGTGATACTTTGGATATCGAAAGTTTGTGAATTGATTGCAAAATTTAATTATTAAATATGAAAATTAAAGTCGTAAAATTTAAAGAATTATTAAATTACTCTGTAATAGAGTCACATGAAAAGCTAATTGATGTGGCTTCTTTTGATTGTAGAATTCAAAAAATATTTTTAGATGATGTATTGTTAGATTTAGGGAGAACTAAAAAATCTTTTTTTTGTAGAGAATCTGTAGCAAGGAAATTAGCAAACGTTAATAAAAAATTAAAAAGTATAAATGAAAATTATACCTTGTTAATTTATGAATGTTATAGATCTTTATTATGGCAAGAAAAAAGGTTTAATGAGCGTGTAGAGTTTTTAAAAAAAGATAGTGAAACTTGTAAGTTATCTAAAGATGACTTTTTAGAAAAAGTTCATCAGGGTATAGCACTTCCAGATCTTGCAGGACATCCAACAGGTGGTGCTGTTGATATCACAATTTTTGATACTTTTAACAATAAAGAATTAGATATGGCGACTAAAGTAGCTGATAGTAATAATGATGGAAAAATGTCGCGGTTTTATATTGGAAATAATCAGCAAAATGAGAATAGAAAATTGCTTTTATCTTTAATGGTTTCAGAAAAATTTGCACCATATTGGGGAGAATGGTGGCACTATTCATATGGTGATATTGAATGGGCTGCGTATTACAATGAGAAAAATGCAATATATGGAAAAATTGCAGATGAATTTTTATGATAAATTTGTGTCCTAATAAATTTTTAAGTTGTTTTAATAATAATGAAATTAAACTTTAAAAAATCTCTTTTTATTTTAAGTAAGCAATTGTTGATGAAAAATTTTTGTTACTTAAAAAGCTTGTCTTGAAAATTGGAGAGGTATTTAAATCTGCTTTTTCATCTATTGATGATTTTAATTTAAAAAGGGCTTCCTTTTTTGTCCACTCATCATAGAAAATTTGTTTTTGCTCTTCTTCATTTTTTAATAATAATGAAGAAATGATTTCTTTAGAAAAAGAAAAATTAGCAAGCTTTAAAAAATCTTTTCTATCTTTATGATATTCAATATCAACGCCGATTGGAGAATCATTTATCACGGCACAAACTAAATTTTGACTGTGCGTTAAGCTTACATAAATTTTAGGAGATTCATTTATAGTAATTGCCCCATTTTCTTTTATAGAAATGTTTATATCGTTTGGGGTTTTTAAAAAAATGGTGGAGAGATATTTTCTTAATGTGATCCGTCCAATGATAAATTGCATTTTTCGATTAAAATTTTTTATATTTTGTATTTTTAATAGTTCCTCAGTAGATAAAATTTTAATAAAATCATTTTCATTAAATGTTTTTTCATTTATGTTAAAACTATTGATATCTTGTAATAAAATGTTCATTCGTGAATACTAACTTAAAAATATAATTGGTGCAAAAAAGATAAGCATTTTATGAATAATTATAAAAATTGGACAGAGGAAAAAGAACAATGTGCAGGAACATTAAGACTACAGCTTTTGTGGTTGTTTTATAGGTATACAAATAAAATATGCTTAAAAATATTATTTTTTCCAATATATTGCATAATTTTTATGTTTGTCAAAAAACCTAAAAATGCATCAAGAAAATATAGGGGTATTTTAAAGAATTTTTGTTTTAAAAATAATATTTATTTTAAAAATTTTTCTACCTTTTCTCATATATATGCCTATGCAGATTCTATGATTGATAAGTTTGATGCTTGTACTCTTGCAAAAAATTTACCTATTTTTACGATTGATAAAGATTCTGATTTTAAAATTTTAAAAAGTTTTTTAGATAATAAAAAGGGATGCTTTTTTATTTGCTCTCACCTTGGAAATATTGAAGTATTGCCGGCTATTTTAAATGTTAATAAAAATTTACCACAAACAATGTGCCATGCATTTATGAAAGTTTCTCAAAGTCCAATATTTCATAAATTTTTTGAAGAACATTTTTTATCTAAAAATACAAAAATATATCCCATTGAAAACATAAATATTGAAACAAGTATAGAAATGAAAGACTTTTTAGATAAAGGACATATTGTCATGATGGCGGGCGATAGAACAACATCAAAAAAAGAAAATGAAAATATAAAAGTATCTTTTTTGGGAGAAAGTGTTCATTTTCCAAAAGGCACTTTTAGGTTTTCTCAAATGATGGAAGTTCCGGTGTTTTTTATTGTTTGCGTAAAAGAAAAAAGTAATACGTACAAAATTTATATAAAAAAAGCAAATGATAATTTTTTAAAAAGAAGTGAGGTTAATGCGTTAGCTCAAGAATATGCTTGTTTTATAGAGTCTTTAATGCCTTTATATTCTACTCAGTGGTTTCAGTTTTATGATTTTTTCTAAACCAACTTTTAAAAAATCCTTTTTTTAGCGTGCTAATCTTATCGACAAACAATATTCCATTTAAATGATCTATTTCATGTTGCATACAAATAGCAAGCATTCCAGATGCAAAAATAACTTCTTCTGTCCCATCTAATTTTTGGAATTTTACAGTTACATTCTCTTTTCTTTTTACAATTTCATGGTACCCAGGGACACTTAAACATCCTTCTTCACATGATGTACTTCCGCTAGATTCAATGATTTGAGGATTTATTAAAATATATTTTTCAGGTTCTTTTTTATCTTTTTCCTGTAAATCAATGACTACAATTTTTTTTGATAAACCAATTTGTGGGGCGGCAAGTCCAACACCATTATTTTTATACATTGTTGCAAACATATTATCAGTTAATATTTTTAATTCTTTATCAAATGATGTTACGTCTATTGATATTTTTTTTAATGATGGGTCTGGATATGTTACTAAGGTTAAAATTTTTGCCATAAAATCTCTCTATTATTTAACAAAATTATAGTATAAAATAGTATTTTCATAAATACAAAGGTTATAAAAAAACTAAATGTCTGTAAAATTAGAGCACAAACAAGCTATTTTACTTAGATTGCTTACTAATATTTTTGGTAAAGATAATATTATTTTTGATATTAGTTTATGGCTTCTTTTAGAAGATTTTGTTTCACTTGATCTTAAAAATAATATTGAATACAAAAAATATAAATGCTTGTTTACCATTATTGGAAAAGATGATATGCCAAAGATGGTAGTCGATTTTGATCCGTTATTTGAAGAAGAAAGTTTTATAGATATAAAAAATATAGAAAAAAATAAAATTTTAGAAAAGGCATTAAAAGATTTTGGAATTGAATATATTTTAATTAGTAAAGATGAGTTTAATGATTTAACACACCCTACTAATGCATTAAGTTTAATTGACCTCTTAAATTATAAATTAGGACTTGATGAAGAATAAGAAAAATTTTTATTACTATATTATTATTTTTTTATTATTTTCTTTGTGGCGTGTTATAAGTCCTTTTGAAAAATCTCTTACAATTTCTTTTGGACAGTATGTCTTAGCTATTTTTCTGATTGTTTTTTTTATAAAAAATCAAATTTTAAGAGAAATTTTTTCTAAAAAATTTTTATTTTTAACTTCCGTTATCTTGTGTATATTTTTTATTAAAGAATATATTTTTACAAGTTTTAATAAAAACAAAGTGGTTTTTGCAAGGTTATCAAATGATTCTTTAGAAATAAATACAAGTAGTTTTAGGACATGGTTAAATAAAAGATTATTGGATGACAATTTAAAAGTAGAGAGATTGCCCTTTAGTATTACAACTAGAAGAGAAGCGAGAAAATGGTTAAAGAAAAATTCTGATAAGGAAATTTTAATTTGGGGAAATCAAAATTATCTAAAATTATCTTTTCATAAAAAAGAAAATATACGAATTGATAAGCTAAGTAAGGATTATAAAAGATATCAATTTGTTATTTTTGATGATATTCAAACTTTAAAAATTCCCTATGAGCCAAAAAAAGCCACAGTAACTTTTATATCAAATGTATTATATAAATTAAATCAAGATGAATTTAAATTAAGACAAACACAATATCAAAAATTTTTATGGCGTAATAATTCTCATCGTGCATATCCTTTGTTTTTGGTTGGTAATTATAAATTGATAGAGTTTTTAAGGACTGGAGAAGAAGGGCTTTTAAAGTGTGCAATTTCTCATTATGAGAACTCATTAAAATTTTTAAGAAAACAGGATAATCTAGAATTATATGCGAAGTTAAATAATAATTTAATGGTTGCCTTTTATCTTAGGTATTTAAATACGGCAAACGTTAAATATAAAAGAAAATCGATAAAAGTTTTTAATAGAATTTTTCCATTTTATAAGAAGGTATCTGCTAATTTGAAAAAAAATATTTTTGAAAATTATTTAAAATTTAAGGGAATTGATTTTAATTTAATCCAGAATAAAAAGAATTTTTAATTATAAAGTTAATAACATATTGTTAATATTATAAAAAAGCAAATATTGTTTTAATAAGCTCATTTTGGTGCAAAAATAGCTTGTTGATAATCTCATTTTGGTGCAATATCTGTGTGTAGATAATCTCATTTTGGTGTGATATATGAAAAGAAAAATTTATAATTATTTATTAAATTGGAAAAAAGAAAAAAAAGGGACCAGTGCAATTTTAGTAAATGGGGCAAGGAGAGTAGGAAAAAGTTACGTTGTGACAGAGTTTGCAAAGAATGAGTATAAGAGTTTTATACTTATCGATTTTAATAAAGTGAGCAATCAAATAAAAGCATTATTTGATAATTATCTAGATAATTTAGATATGTTCTTTGCATATATCAGTGCATACACAAATACGAAATTATATAAAAGGGAATCTGTTATTATTTTTGATGAAGTTCAACTATTTCCACGAGCTCGAAGTGCAATAAAGTATTTGGTACAAGATAATAGATATGATTATATTGAAACGGGGTCTTTAGTGTCAATAAAAAAAAATGTTGAAGATATTATGATTCCATCGGAAGAAGAAGAAATATTATTGCATCCATTAGATTTTGAAGAATTTTTATGGGCTCTTGGAAATGAAACATTAATGCCTTTTATCAAAGAGCATTTTGATAATTTAAATGAAATGGGAACCGTAATGCATAGGAAAGCTATGGATTATTTCAGACAATATTTGATAGTTGGTGGAATGCCTCAGGCCGTTAATGAGTATGTCAGCACAAAAGATTTTAATTCAGTAGATAAAATAAAAAAACAAATATTAACTCTTTATAGAAACGATATACAAAAATATGCTAAAGGATATGAAGCAAAGGTTAGTAATATATTTGATAATATTGTTTCTCAATTACAAAAACATGAAAAAAAATTTAAATTATCAGCTCTGAAACAGGGGGCTAGAATGCGAACGTATGAGACATCTTTTTTTTGGCTTTCGGATGCAATGATTATAAATATTGCATATAATACGACAGAACCTAATATTGGTCTTGCTTTAAATCAGGAAAAAATGACATTAAAGTGTTATATGGCAGATACAGGACTATTATTAAGTCTCGCGTTTAATGAAAAAACTACAATTACTAATAATTTATATCAAAAGATTTTATCTGATAAATTAGAATTTAATAGTGGAATGATTGTCGAAAATATTGTGTCACAAATGCTTATAGCTTCTAAGTATAAACTTTATTTTTTTTCAAAAGCTAGTGTGGATGATAAAAATAATCGTATGGAGATTGATTTTTTAATTTCTAAAAATAAATTAACTTCTAAACATAATATATCGCTAATAGAAGTAAAGTCAGGAACCAGATATACGACATCGTCATTAAATAAATGCAAGGCAAAATATAATAAATTTTTAGATGTATCTTATGTTATTCATTCAGGTGATTTAAAAAAAGAAAAAGATATAATCTATTTACCTTTATATATGACTCCGTGTTTATAAAAAATAGAAAATAAAAAAATTTTTACATCCTATTTTTTTACATGCTTATATTCCCGTAATGCTAATTTAAATCATTAGATACAAAATTTATCCAGTTTAAAATTTCTGTTTTTTCACAGTTTGGGTTTAAATTTAAAAATTTTGCAGTAAACTCTAATTTTAAATTATCCTTTGATAAAATTTTTCTATCATCAATTAAAGAATCTCTTTCAAAAGCATCTTTTATTTTATCGAACTGTTGTCTAAAACGTGCAATTTTATTCGGTCCATCTGGAGATATCGCATTTATGAAATCAGTACTCATCCATTTTGTATCGTCTGCAATTTCATAAAGCCTTGTTTTAAATGTATCTGTTATATTTTCATTTAATAATTCTTCAGAAAATTTTTCACCTCGTCCAATAGACCAAAGTTCGGAATATATATCTAATGCTTTTGCTCTTAAACGAATTTTTTTCATTTCCTTTTCTGGTAAAATAAAATTTTTATTAGATACTTTTTCATAAATATTATTTAATTTCCCAAAAGAAGTTATTCCCAACCTTAAAAGGTGAGTAAGTGTTGTTGGATCATCTTCTAAATAAGCAATATGAACAGATTCTGATTTTAGTGGAAGTACTAATCTTGAAACATCTAAAGCCTTTAAAATATCTTTTCGTTTCATATTTGATAAATTTGGAATTTCATTTATTTTTATATCAGTATATTGCATCTTATTTATATCAGAGCTTATTGTGGAAATACTTTTTACAACAATATTTATGTTACTTTCTTTAGCTAAATTTTTTATTTTTCCGACAACACTTTTTTGTGATGTAAAATAAATTATTTGATACCCTTCTTTGGAAAGCTTCAAAAAAGAACTCATTATTGCATCAAAACGAATATCATCAGTAGTTGCTAATACTTCATCAATTAAAAGTGGAATGCTTTTATCTTTAGAAAAAGATAAAACATAACTTGCACGTAATGCCAAAATAAGCTGTGCTTTCGTTCCATTTGATAATTCATTTATCATATAAAGCGTTGAGTTTTCTTCATCATACGCAAAAAAATTAAAATCTTTGTCTTCTTTAAACTTTAACGAATATTTACCGTTAGTAAAAAGTGAAAAAAGTCTATTTGCCTCAATCAATATTTCAGGTTCTTTTTCTCTTTTATATTCAGTTTCTACAAAATTTAAAATTGAAGCTCCAGCCAAGCTTACTAATGAATTATCAATAAAATTTAATAGATTATTTTTCTTTAAATCCTCATCTTTTTTTATTGATTGAAAAGAATTATTTTTCTTAAATGAATCTATTCTTGTAATAATTTCTACTTCTTTTTTATCTATTCCTTCAAGCTCTTTTAAAAGATCTAAAACTTTATTTTTCTTATCTTCAAGCTCAATTGAGTTTAACGCATTAAATTTATCACTATTTATAAGTTTTGATTCTATGTTTTTTAATTCATGATTTGATATAACGATTTGTTCTTTTAAATCACGATAAGAATTTTTATCTTCTTTTATTTTATATATTAAATTTTTATCTTCTTTGCTTATGCCGATTCTCAAAAAAATTTCATCAATATTAGTTTTATATTCATCTAACATATTTTGAAAATTTATAATTTCTTTTTCTGCAAACTCAATTTTTGAAAGTAAAATATTAAATTCTTCTCTTCGTGTTCGTTCTTTTGAAAGTTTTCTATTTATAAAAATTAAATTGTTCTCAAAATCTTCTTCAAAAAAGGGTTTTATTTTATCCATTAAAACATTTTGATTAGTGATTAAGTCTTTAGATATTTCTTTTAAATGTAATAAATTATCTTCATTTTTTTTGATGTTATTCCACAAAGTGGTAATAGATGTAATGTTTGTTATTGCTTCTAATGATTGATTGAAATATGCTATATTTGAAGCCTTTAACTTTGATATTTCTTCATCGATTTCACTAATTTTTTGTTGAATATTATAATATTTATCTTTATCAAACTTTTTTTGTAAATAAATATTTCTTTTTTCTCCTAGCTCCTCTAAAAGGGTTTTAACTGCCCCTGTGCTTCTTAAATTGACATTATATTCGCTATTATCAAACTCTTGTCTTTTCTTATAAGCTTTAAATTGGAAAAAAGCTAGTATAGAAAAAGAAATTATTGTTAAAGTTAAGGAAAAAATTTTTGTTGGTTGATAGTACATAAAACTTACTATCGTAAATATTAACATTGTGGTAAATACAGCCCCCCAAATTGTGTTTTTAATATTTAAAGCTGATAAGTTTTCAATGACAGTAAACTCTTTTCTTAGCTTATTTAAAGAATCATCGTTGTTGATTGATATTAAATCTAAAGCTTTTTTAAAGTCTGATCTTCTTTCATTTAAAGTCTTATAATCTTCTAAAAATTGACTCAATTTTTCAATTCTATTTTTATCATAAGAACGTATTTTATAATAAACTTCTTGGCATGAAAGTGTCTCTATATAGTTATCTTTTTTATTTTTTATATTCTTTTCATCTTGTCTTACATCATCTAATTGCTTTTCGATTTTTTCGATTTCAAGTTTTATAACTTCAAAATCTTCTAACTCTTCTTTTGTTAAAATTTTTTCTTTAGATAATAAATTTTTTTCTATAACTAAATTGTTTAATTCATCTTTTTTTTCAAATAATTTATTGTTGTTCTCTCGAATTTTTTTTTCGAACTTTTCAATGTTTTCGACATCATCATCTTTCATTACTAACGCACCAGAGTTAAGATTTGAAATGTCATTTTTATAGTCTGAAATTAGCTTTAATAATTCATTTTTTCTTATTAAATTATTTAATAATTCTTCATCTTTTTTTAATGATTTCTCTTCAAGAATTTTTTTTCTTATTGAAGGAAGGCTTGCTTCTTCACTCTTTAATGCGATTACATCATTTTCAATTTCTTTTCTTTTTTGATATGCCTTATTTAACTCATCCTTTAAATTTTTTAATTTTCTTGGGCTAAATTCAAGCTCAGAAGCCTCTCGTATTTTTTGAAAATTAATTCCTCCAGACAATTCTTTTGATATTAAATCAGAAATATTTTTATCTGTTGATTCTTTTGATATTTCAAATGAGTCAGTTGAAATTACAAAACATGAAGAAAATTCTGATGGAATATTTATTTTATTTTCTTTTGACCAATTGACTGAAGCATCTTGTAAGGAAGCAAAAATATCTTCATCTTTTCCATCTTTCCAAGAACTTTCAACTTTAGAAGTTAAGTCTTTAAAATATTCAGGCCATAAAATAGCTTTTATTGCTTTGCAAATGGTAGTTTTTCCAACGCCATTTTCTCCGTAAATTATATTTAATCCATTTTCTAAATTTTTTACTTTTGGTCCTCCTGTAGGAAACCCCTTGAATCTTTCGATATTTAAAGACTTAATCATTTGATAACCCCAACTCTTGAATAAATTTACATATTAAAATTTCGCCTCCTTTTAAAAGGCTTTCCCTTATTTTTTCTTCATCATTATTTGCAGATTCTAATAAGGATAAACTATTTTTATTTAAATTGCTTAACATGGATTTTGAAGAATTTTTTATATATTCATGATATTTTTCTTCAGGAACTCTTTTTTCAATTACATTTAAATAATTTGCCAATATGCCAAGTGGATCTTTTCTTTTTGATAGTGTTTCCAAGTCCGATAAATAATTACTTTTTAGATTTATCTTTTCTACAGTTATATTTCCAAAGACAATTGGATTAGTATCCGGCATTTGAAATATGTATTGTTTAAATTCCGATAATTGTTGGTAAGGAACGTTTATCGTAAGTCTTAAGCTTAAAGAATATGGAAATGAAATTTGTTTTTTATATGCTAAATTTACTTCTTTTAATATTTTAGTAATTTCACTTTCAAAATCACTAAGCTGTTTTATATCTACGCTTAGTTCATCATAATATGCTTTTGCAAATGGAATTAGCTTTACATCTTTTACGTTTTTATTTTCAAACTCAATAAGCCATGCTCCATGAATCCCAGTTTCTGAAGGATCTAGTGGTTGTAGTGAACCAAGAGTAATAACTTTTGAATTAGTATTTACGTATTTTGGTGCGTGGATATGTCCACAAGCCCAAACATCCTCAGTGGTATTTGCAAAGTCATTATACGAAGACGGAGCATATTCTCCATTTTTATCAGCATTGCCTATATCACAATGTATTAACCCAATTGATGGAACATTCTCTTGTGGTTCATTTTTATTAGAAGATTTCTTATAATTTGTAAAATGAGATTCATGTTGATGGGAGTTTATAAAAGATTTTCCTTTAATGATGATTTTTTTATCATTTTTTAGATTGCAAATTACAGATTCCCATTCTCCATTTGCACCTAAAACTTTAAAATTATCTTCTTTTAAACAAAGCTTTTTTAGAATATTGTAATCGTGATTTCCACTTACGGCGTAAGCCGTAACATTATTCTTTTTTATAGTATTTAAAAACTTTTCTAAGCTTGCTGATGCTTCAAAATATGCAGAGTCAGAATCTAAGACATCTCCAGCAAAAAGTACAATATCAATTTCATTTTCTATTACATATTCTGCGATTAAATCAAGGGCTTGCTCTTGAAGTGGATATTTTTCTGTTAATTCAAAAACAGACGGAATACGTCCAAAATGAATATCTCCTATGGCTATAATTTTTATATTTTGCATAGAAATAGTATGCAATGATATTGTAAATTTTGCTAGATATAAAAAGGATAAAATCTTGGTAATACAAATATTTTTTAAGAAATATTTGTACAAAGTTTTATAAATTTGTTGATGGAAATTATCAACTTTATTTTTTTATTTCTGATGGCAATCTCCAACCACCTGTCCTTGGATTTTCATCTTCTCCAAAAAGCAGTGTATTTGATTTTTCATAATCCCAAAGAGCATCAATAAAATTTAAAGTAGATCTTTTGGCATATTCAATAACGAAATAATTTAAAGATCGTTTAGAATGTCCAAGAGCACGTCTTATATCTCGATCTACTGGTTCAATATTATCGCCATTATTGATAAATGCCTGCCAAAACATCATTGCAAGTTCTTCTGCAGTGGTGTCATCGGACCAAGTCATTTTTTCAATAACTCTATGTGCCTTTGTTTTTTTTGATTCTCGCAAGACAATAAATCTTGATACAAATGCAGTTCGTCTTGCACTTACTAACATTTTATCAAAATTTTCTTTTGCCTTTTCATCCTTGAATTGTAAAGTGTTGGCAACACTTACAGTTGTTGTCGTTATTTCTTCCACGGGGTTTTCCTCCTTAAAAACCACCATTGCTTTACTTCTCTAAGAACTATTTCGGAAAGAATATCAATTGACTTTAATTTTTTTTATTAAATTTTTTTAAGTCCTTCTTTTATTGAATATTTGGGAGAATATCCTAAGTCTTTTTTTGTTTTTTCAATATTAAAGTAATGATCTGTGGTCATTTCTGTAATTAAAAATTTTGTAAATAACGGTTTAAAAGATGGAATCATTTTTGATGTGAATTCAAGGACTCTTGCTATTGATAATGCTAATTTCTTAGAAACTTTTTTTTCTATAGGAGGCAATTTCTTTGCCACTAAAATACTATTTATAAAATCCCAAAGTTTTATATGTTCATCTTGCGTTACAAAATAAACATTTGAACTTAAAGATGGATTTTTTTCTAATGCTTCTAGTGCTAAAATATGAGCATCAGTGCAATCTTCAATATATGAACAATCTACAATATTTTTTCCATCTCCAATTTGTTTTAATTTTCCATTTTTTGCTTTATCTAGGATTGTTGGAATAAGATTGGTATCATTTGGCCCCCATATAAGATGTGGCCTTAAAACCAGTGTAAAGATTTCTCCCTTTTTCCCTTCTTTTATGATTTCTTTTTCTGCCATTGCTTTTGTTTCAGGATAAAAAGCATCATATTTTTTAGGATATGGAAATGATGCATCGACTTCTTTTAATCCATCATTATTTGCAATGACAGAAGGGGAACTTGTATAGATTAAATATTTTATATTATTTTCTTTGCAAGCTTTTATAATATTTCGTGTTCCAATAACGTTTGTTTTAAAAAAATCATCATACTTTCCCCACATATCTACTTTTGAAGCTATATGAAAAACAGCATCTACGTTTTTAAAAAATAAATTTATTTTTTCAAACTCTCCCCCTATATCTCCTTGACAACATGTAACACCAAGAGTTGCTAGTTCTTCATAAAAATTTCTAGATAGAGATTTTACTTGGTACCCTTTATTTAATAACTTTTTGATTAGTGATTTTCCTACAAATCCTCCGCCACCTGTTACTAAAATTGTTTTCATTTTTTTCTTCTTAAAAAATTTCAACTAAAATAATAATTATAAAACTCACCTAAATCATGATAAACAACATCATTATTTTTTGAAAGTCTCTCATATGAAGTCATTCCTGATGCTAATAAAATGCAATCAATATTCATCGATTTTGCCATATCAAGATCATTTAATGTATCACCAATAACGATAACTTCATTTGCTGGTATTTTTATATTTGATAAAATTTTTTTTATTTGAACTTCTTTCCTCCCCCCAACATCTTCAAAAGATGTTCCTACTACAAATTCAAAATATTTTTTAAGTTTAAGATTGTTAACTTCTTTTTCTAGAAAATCTTGAAAATTAGCAGATGCAACTGACATTAAAATTCCGATTTTCGTTAAGTAATCTAAAACTTTTATAACATCTTTATGTAATTTTAAGGGGTAATTATTGTATTCTTTAAAAAAATCGGCACTAATCTCTTTATAAGTATATTTGGCAGAAAGTAGCCCACAATTTTTATACATATCAATTATTGGATGAGAATACATTTCCTGAAACTCTTTTTCACTGATTGTAGTAAGATTTGCCTTACTTCTACAAAAATTAAAAGCATTGCAAGTTGGAGTTAAGTCATTACATAAAGTTCCATTCCAATCCCAGATGATATATTTGTATTTAAATTTTTTCATATAACAAGATATATTAAATTTTTTTTACGATAAAATCATTACTTTAAATTAAATTTTTTAAAAGTATAAATTATCCCGCCAATAAGTCCTAAAAAATATCCCTTTATTCTTAATATTAACGCAATGCTTAATGCTTGTTCTGGAGTTGCACCAACAGCGACTAAAAAATAACTAAAAGCCCCTTCTTGTATACCAAGTCCATTGGGGGATATCGGTATAACGCTAATTAAAAAAATTATTGGTAATACTATGAATAATCCTAAGACAGGAGGATTTTCCCATCCAATTGCCCAGCCTGCAACCATAGTGTTTAAAACTGTGATAAGGTGAAATAAAAAAGATAACAAAAATGTATTAGCAATTAAAGAGTGATTGTCTTTGAATAGTAAAAGTGATTTTTGGATTTTTTTTAAATGTGGTAAAATCTTGTTTGAAAATGGTAATATTTCTAATTTTTTAAGTAATGTTGTAGATAGTGAAAGTCCGGTAATTATAAGGCTTACAATAAATATTATTCCAATTGCAATTTTTATTTTATACGTTACAAAGTCGACGAAAAATACAGAAAAAGATCCTAAAAATAACATTGCAACAAACCCTGTATATCTTTCAAGAAATGTGGCAGAAATAGCCTCGTGTTGTCCAATTTTTTTTCCAATATAAACGCTTCTTGCAAGATCTCCCCCCAAAAAAGAAGGTAAAAATAAATTAATAAAATATCCTGTCATATAGAGTGAAAACAATGTTCTTAATGAAATTTTCTCTCCAAGATTTTTTATAAGTAATCCCCATTTTAAAGTGCTTATAAAAACTAAAATGAAAGAAATAGATAAAAGTATAACAACATAACTTAGGGAAATTTTTTTTAATGTATTTAGAATTTTTGTTGGGTCTATAATAAAAACCAGTATGCATAGCAATAATATTCCAACTGTTGTTTTTAAAAATGTTTTCATGGCATTAAAGCTTAACAGAAAGAAGATAAAATGTGAAACCACTAAATAAAACATATCTTGCTCAAATTCTTTTTTACGGTGTATACTTTTTAGGATTTTTTAAGATTTATTTTTCTCATAGAATTTTATGCAAAAGATTTTTAGTATTGATTTTAGTAACAGTCCAATAGCGTTAACGTTGAATGCTATATCTAACAAGGATATTCATGTCGAAAATGTAGAGTTTATTGATGTTGATGAAAAATTTTTTACTTCAATAATCGAGAATACATTTGATATTAACGTAGAGAAAAAAATTTTATCTGCTATTGAGAGTTTTATAAAAAAGACGAATGCAAATAATTATAACACTATAGTTTTGGTGCCTCCAATTGAGCAAGTTTCTTTAAATATTACATTGCCATTTTCTAATGCTCCCAAAAGAAAAAATATGGATAAAATTGTTTTAGGAGAAATTCAAGATTTGACCCCTTTTTCAGGGGATGAATGGCATGTGCAGTATCAAGTTTTAAAGAAGGCGACCGCAACTCCTAATTTACAACTACACGTTAGTTTATTGCCAGAAAATATATTTAAAAATGTTTTAAAATTATTAAATCACGTTGGAATAGATCCTTTTATAATAACGACACCTGCCACTGTATTGGGTGTTGTAAATTATTTGGTAGATAAAAGTTATTTTAAGTTAAATGCTGTAATAATTGATAGGTGGGGAGATTTTATCCATAGTTTGTATGTTTATAATGGAGTACAAGTGCATGAAAGATGCATTCCTATAAGATTAAATGGAGTTGATGTTTCAAAAGAAGATATTTTGTCTCAATTAAAAATTATGTTACGTGCTTTTGAGAAGGATACAGATAGTCAAATTTCAACTATATATTATGGCAATAATATAAGTGATGATTTTGTAAAGGGGCTAGGAAAATCTGGTGAGCCATTAGATTTTTATCAACTTATAAATTTTGATAAAGATAAATCAAAACTTGCGTTTTCAAGCCTTTCTTCTTATTTAGTGCAAGATTCCATGCCGTTTTCTTTATCTAATTTTAGGGTAGGAAAATTTGATTGTTTGGTCAAAGTGCCAGAAGTCATAAAAATATTTAAAAGTTTTATTCCAATCACAGTTTTGTTTTTAATATTTTTGCTTGTAGGAGGGGGGACGTCTTATTTTTTAAGGGAAAGAAGAATTAGTAGTATTTATGATGGAATTTATGAAGCTGTTTCTAGTGAAGTTCCCGTGACGGTGAAAAGTAGCCGTGATGTGATAGAGGCAATTGCTGATGCACGTAATAAAATGGAAGATAATTTATTGCAAATTTCGTCAAGTTACACTATTTCTCCTTCAAAAATATTAGAAATTTTATCGTTAGATTTATCTGCGATATCTGGAAAAGAAATTAGCACTTTTGATTTTAAAGCTAATCATCTAAAGTTAGTTGGGGTGGTTCCTAGTTATTCAGATTTTGAAAAATTACAGAAGATTTTAGGTAAAAGAAAAAATATTTTTAGAAAAATTGAGGCAAAGCAAAGTGTAGGAAGAGGACAGAATATTGATTTTACAGTTGAGATAGAAATAATAAATTAGAATTTGAAAATTATGACAAAAGTAAGTTTTATTGAAAAAATAAAAAATGGAGTTAATGAATTAAGCGGTCGTGAAAAAAAAGGCTTAATTTTTATGTTATGTGTAATTGTTATTGTCTTTTGCCTTTCTATCATTCCGAAAATTTTTGGAAATGTGAAAGACAAAATCTTGGATCAAAATGAAAGATTAAATAAAGCACAAAAGGCAATTGGTCAGTCTGAAAGAATTGTAGGGAAATATACGATATTAAAGATGAGACAGGCAGAGATAGAGAAGAATTTTGAAAAAAATGATTTTAAGGAAGGTCATTTTTCTTATTGTGATTCATTAAAATCTTCTGATATGACTCAATTTGCCATTGGGACTCAGCAAACAAAAGATTTTGGAAAAGATTTTACACAAACAACATTTAAAATAAATTTTAAAGCTCCTTCTCTTTCTACAGTTATTAATTTTATAAAAAAATTAGAGAGTGATCAGAGAAAATATTTAATTTCTGAGTTAAATATAAGAAAAGCATATAACGAATTGGCGGTAACCTTAGAAGTAAATAGTATAGAAAAGAAAAAAGTAGAGGCGAAATGAGTTGGCTTTTTGTAGTGATATCAATATTTATTACAGTACTTCTTGTGGTTTTTATGAAAATTTTTTCTGTAAAGATTGTTAAAGGAATAAGCAAGGAAGAAAAAGAAAAACTTATATTCATGGCTAAGGGATCTTTAGAAAAAATAAATTCCTTACTTGAGGGAAATAAAGATTGTGCATCTAAATTGCAATTAAACACAGTAACGACTCAATTTAATGAGGTTAGTAGGGAGTTGTCATTGGAAAAAGAAAAGTTGCAGGGGCTTGAGGGAGAGTTAAAAGTATTTCAGAAAAAAATAGACGAAAAAGAGTTAATACAACAAGAGTTAAAATCAAGTAAGGAAGAAGATGAAAAGGAGTTAGAAAAGTTATTGGCATATTATAATGGAATTTCTGAGGAAGCTAGAAAAACAGAAAAAGAGTTGGCAGATCAAATTCTTTCATTGGATAAACAACGGGAGAACTCAGAACTTACTAGTTCGCAAAGTAATTTTTTAGAAAATTTAAATGAAACATTAGAAGAGTCTGCTGAAAATTTAAGGACTCTAATTACAGAACATGAACAAATGGTGAATAGATTAACCGAAATAAAGCAACAGTTAGAAGATTTGGAAAATGAATACTTAAAATTGGTGAATAAACAATTATCAGAATAAAAAAGGGAGGTGGATTCTCCATAAAAATTTTTTACATTCTCATATTTTTGTGTGGGTATGCATTTTTTTCTTGCATATACCTTTTTTTGTGGTATCATTTTCAAAGTTTTGGAATCGTTCTGATTCCTTATGTCTTTTTATAAAAAATAAAAGAATAAGAAAGTTGTTTATGGCATTTGTTTATACAATGAATGTCTTTTCTGTTTTCTATTTTTTTATAGTGATGTGTATCTAAAAAAATTATATTTAAAGGATAGCAAGATGAAAGGGACTTCAAGAAAATTAACAGATTCTCATTTAAAACAAATTCATGTTTTACGTGCAATGTCTAAAGATATTGTAATTGATAAATCTACAAAAAAAAATAAGCAATATAAAATTGAAGAAATTAATTTAAACAGTGGATTAAACGATGAAAGAGAAACTCAAAGATACCTTTTCATTTTGGAAGGTCAAAAATTAGTTTCCCCATTTCCTGAAGGAGATTTTACTTCAAAAACTTGGTATATAACGAAACGAGGGATGGAGGCTATTAAACTCGTTTCCAATTTTTAGTTTTTAGGTGGTGATTTTGGCGATAAATCAAACAATTCGCGGGGACTTCGCCTCCTCAATGTACTAGAGTACAATTTCGTTGTCTCACCCCCCGAATTCTTCGATTTCTCATCTATAATTGCAACTTAAAAATCAGCTTATAAATTTTAAAAAATTTGCTGTTGCAGACTTTCAGCCTGCAATGGAGTTAGTGAAAACG
>CAZHFA010000002.1:0-5129 GCA_964531865.1 uncultured Bdellovibrionales bacterium | reverse complement strand
GTAATTTAAAATATTTTTTATACAGAGGTTTTTATTTAGTATTCAGCATTATCATCTTTCTTCATAATCAACAAAAGATATGCCCATCTTAAAATAAGTATTCCGCCAATAATTCCCATGGTACTATCTAGCCAAGTACAATCATAATATTTACCAACAATTAACGCAAAAATTGCTAAAATTGAAGTTAACGCATCAGCTAAAATATGAAAATATGCTGACTTGTAATTTAAATTTTGAGCATGTTCATGATTTTCATGTATTACAAATAAACAGGCAATATTTATAACCAAACCAATAACGGAAATTAAAATAGCTTCTGAAAATGAAATATGCTTTGGAGTAAAAAAACGTTCGACTGATTCATAAATAATACCTAATGCTGAAAAAAACAAAATAACAGCATTTATTTTTCCGCCAGTAAAATCAATATCATTTGCCTTATTGATAAATCGATTAGATAGTAAACATACAATAAAAGTAACTCCAAAAGCTAACGCATGCGTTCCCATATGGAAACCATCCGCTGTTAAAGCCATTGAGTTCGTAACAATGCCAAAATAAATTTCAACAATCATGGTTAATAAAGTAATTACCATAACTACTAATGACTTGGCTTTTAACGATTCTGGTCTCTTCATTTTCTCCTTTTTTTATTTGAATAACTTACTTTATTTTTTACTAAAATTATATTTATTCTTGTTAAAATACAAGGAAAAATATTATTTCATAATATATTTATAAATAACGCATTTCTTGCAAAATTTTAAAAAATGTTTTACACTTCATCGTCGTTTGTCTTCTATATAAATTTTAAAAGGATATTTGATCATGGCTAGAGTTACTGTTGAAGATTGTCTTGATAAGGAACAAAACAGATTTCGTTTGATACATCTTGCTACTGCAAGGGCAAAACAATTGCTTGCTGGGGCAGACCCTTTGTATAAATGCGATAATAAAAGTGTTGTTACTGCTTTAAGAGAAGTTGCTTCTGGTTTGGTTCGTTTTAAGACAGAAGAAGAATGTGAACAAGATAAGTTAATCGCTAAACAACAAGAAACCGAGAATAAAGTTGCAGAAACAGATCAAGAAAAAGCAAGGAAGGCATTAGATAGTCTTTTTGAAAACTTTTCTGAATCAGAAGATTATGGAAAAGATGATGACGAGGATGAAGATATAGTTGAATCCAAAGATGATGATACAGATGACGATTCTGATGATGATAAATTTTAATATGCGTTAATCTTCTTTTGATTGTTTTTTTTACACTCTAATTTTTATTTTTTTAAATTGTTAAATATAATATTGTAGTGTATTTTCTTAGGTTTGGTGTATAGTTTCCGTATGAGTTTTGAAGATTTATCAAAAGCAATATTGTTATATCACCCTTCACCAAATCTTGAGTTGGTAAAAAAAGCTTACGATTTTGCAAAAAAAAAGCATAAGAATCAAAAAAGACAAAATGGAGAGCCTTATTTTATTCATGTTGAAGAGACGGCTTTACTTGTTTGTAAAATTCATTTAGATGAAAATACTATTTGTGCGGCACTTTTACATGATGTAATTGAAGACCAAGGTGTAACAAGAGAAGAAATAGAATCTGAATTTAACGAAGAGATTGCAGATATTGTAGAGGGTGTAACAAAATTAGACAAAACTAATTATCATTCAAGAGAAGAAGCACAAGCTGAAAGCTTTAGAAAAATGCTTCTTGCTATGGCAAAAGATATAAGAGTAATTTTGGTAAAACTTTGCGATAGACTCCACAATATGAGAACTCTTAATTTTTGTAATGAAGAGCATCAAATAAGAATAGCGAGAGAAACAAAAGATATTTATGTGCCTTTAGCAAATAGACTTGGTATATTTTGGTTAAAATCTGAACTTGATGATCTTTGTTTGTTATATCTTCGACCTGCATTATACAAAAAAATAGAACAAGAATTAAAGTTAAGAAAGTTACAACGAAACGAATATATTGAGACAGTAACTAATAAAATTAAAGAGCTATTAGTTCAAAATGGAATTACGGCTCAGGTAATGGGACGAATAAAAAATAAAGCATCAATTGCTACAAAGATGGAAAATAAAAATCTTTTGTTAAGTGAGATAAGGGATACATTAGGATTTAGGATTATTGTTGGTTCCGTTAGAGAATGTTATGAAACATTAGGGATTATTCACTCAAAGTGGGCCCCAATTCCAGGGCGTATAAAAGATTATATTGCAATGCCAAAACCTAATATGTATCAATCTCTTCATACGCTTGTTATGGGCCCTCTAGGAAAAGAAATAGAGCTTCAAGTGAGGACTAAAGAGATGGATGATGTCGCTGAAGAGGGAATTGCTGCTCACTGGAAATATAAAGAAGGAGAAAAAAGTAATGGTTTTGATCTTCAATGGATAAAGTCTTTAGTAGAATCTCAACAATATTTAAAAAATCCAACAGAATTTATTCAATCTGTAAAAAGTGAATTATTTCCTGAAGATGTGTTTGTCTTTACACCACAAGGTGATTTAATAAGGCTTCCATTTGAATCAACTCCAATTGATTTTGCCTATGCAGTACACAGTGACGTTGGAAACACTATTATCGGTGCAAAAGCAAATGGAGGGATAGTTCCCCTTAGTTATAAATTATCAAATGGAGATACTGTAGAAGTTAAATGTGCGAAAAATCAGGTTCCAAATCCAGATTGGTTATTTTTTGTAAAATCATCTAAAGCAAAACAGCGAATACGAGTTTTTTTACGTGCTGAAGAAAGAGCAAGGGCTTTAGTCATCGGAAGTGATATTTTAAGTAGGGAATTAAAAAAACGTAATGCTAATATGAATCAACTTTCAAAATCTGGAAAACTTTTGGAAGTAAGTCAGTCTATAGGATTTAAAAGTGAAGGAGAACTTTTTTATCAAATAGGTTTTGGAAAGGTTAATTTAGAAGATATATTACAAAAATTAGTTCCACAAACTACGGCAGAAAAAGATAAAGAAATTATTCAAGAAAAAGAATCAACATTAAGTAAAATTTTTAGAAAAGCATCCGAAGTTTCGAGGAAAAAAGTTGGAATAAAAATTAATGGCCTTGATAATGTTGTTGTTGGGTTTGCCAAATGTTGTGATCCTTTGCCAGGGGATAAAATAGTTGGATTTATAAGTAGAGGTCGTGGAATAATTGTACATCATAAGGATTGCCCTGAAGTGCTACGGTTAGATCCAATGCGAAAAGTTGATGTGCATTGGGATGATGAGGCAAATACTTGTAAGAATGTATCAATAAGTGTTTATGGAAGTGATAGAATTGGATTGTTAGTAGATTTAACAAAAGTTGTTTCTACAAATAATGCTAATACATATAAAGTAGTTGCAAATGTTGATGAGTTTAAAAAGGCAAGGGTTGATTTTGAACTTGGAATTACTAGTTCAAAACAATTTGAAAAAATCATGAAATCATTAAGAAAAGTTGAAGGAGTAAATAGAGTAGAAAGAACAAGCAATCCGATGACTCGTAAAATAAGGACTGAAAACAATGAGGGGACAGATGACGCTTAAAAATTTTTATACTGTAATTATAATAAATTTTTTATTTTGTTCTTTTGTTATTAGAAATGTGTACAGTGTCGAAGATGATATAAATGGTGAGGTGCCACGTTCTAACGAAGAAAATAGAGTAATAAATGTTTATAAAAAATGTAAAGATTCAGTAGTCTTTATAAGTACTGTTACAATTTCTAATGATCCTTTTGATGTGTTTATGGGAAATAATTTAAGAAGAGGTTCAGGTTCTGGAGTAATTATAGACGATAAAAAGGGAATTGTGCTTACAAATTTGCATGTTATTCAAAATGCTTCAGATATAGTAATTACAATAAGTGAAAATGAAAAAACAAAGGCAAAACTTATTGGTTTTGATGATCAATATGATGTCGCAGTTTTGCAAATGATAAAATATCCGACAACTATACGGGCGATAGCGTTTGGAGATTCTGCAAAAATAGAAGTTGGACAAAAAGTTGTTGCAATAGGAAATCCTTTTGGGCTTAGTAAGACTCTAACGATGGGGATTATTTCAAGTTTAAATAGAACGATAAGAAATACTAATAATTTTTTAATGAAAGGACTTATTCAAACTGATGCTTCAATAAACCCAGGAAATTCGGGAGGTCCGCTTCTTGATATGAGTGGAAAAATTATAGGATTAAATACTGCGATTTTAAGTAGCTCTGGAGATTCTGCAGGAATTGGATTTGCTATTCCGATAAATTATTTAAAAAGAATTATTCCAGAGCTTATAAATACAGGAAAAATATCAAGGCCAGATTTAGGCTTAGTATTAGTTGATACGGGGCAAGGCGTGATGATTCAAAGAGTCGAAAATGAGAGTCCACTTCTAGGAAAAGTTTATCCTGCAGAAAGAGAGATATCGGAAAGATTTATGAAAGGTTTTGTAAGAGATTTTTCAAAAGCAGATTTAATTTTTTCGATTGATGGAGTAAGAGTTTACAACAAAGAACAAGTAGATGAGATAGTAGCAAAAGTAGGCACGTCAAAAGAAATGGAAATAATCTTTAAAAGAGGTTCTGTTTATGGTGAATCAAGAACAGTTAAAATTAAGGCGGTTTTAAAATAAATGATAAAGCTTTTAGAAAAATGATTTAAAAGTTTTTTCATCCATTGAATTTGAATAGCAAAATACTTATTGATGTATATAAAAATATAATTATAATTTGAAATGTCTTTTGATTATCGTAAGTAGTCGTATTGTGGGTTATATTGCTCCCTCAAATTCTGGATAGCAAAATTGATTTGTTTTTTATGAAAGAATGATAAAAAAAGGAGAAAAAAATGCTTAATGTTCCAAAAAAATTAGAAAAGGGAGATTTTGTAGGGATTATATGCCCTTCGGAGGGGGTTCATCCGACAGCAAAGCATAGAGTTGAGAATGCTATAAAAATGTTGGAAATTTTAGGGTATAAGGTTAAGCTTGGAAAAACAATTTATTGTGAAGATAATTATGTTTCTGGTTCTATAGAAGCAAGATTACAAGACTTTCATGAAATGTTTAAAGATGAATCTGTAAAGATGATTATGCCTGCATTCGGTGGTTTATGCGCCAATCATTTGTTATCTGG
>CAZHFA010000001.1:38223-42746 GCA_964531865.1 uncultured Bdellovibrionales bacterium | reverse complement strand
GTGTCGAAGTCGGGATAAATACTGACAAGATATTTATAATACTTGGGATTGCCCATGCAAAAATGGCACAAATTATCCCACCCCAAAGGCAGTAGTGAAAATGAATGTCTTCATTATATGTTACGAACTTAACTCCTTTGACTTTTTTTGTTTTTTCGTCCCGCTTCACTTCTCCTCGAATAAACGAGAAAAAGTTATTGTCGATACTTTTCCATCCTTGCTTATTGATCCACCAAATCCCTTTTGGAATATACCAAAGAGGAATTAAAATAGGGAAGAGCACAAGTCTGATTGTCCAAATGATAACCAACCAAAACGGGTTACGTTTTTGTCTTTGTTGGCCAAGCTTGTCGCCTTTACCACTTGTCTTTTTATTATCTTGTTTACATTGTTGATCCATCATAATGGAATTCCTTTCTTAAAAATTTTTATTTACTAAAAAAATACAAAACATAATGTAATTTTTTTAGTAAAAAACCTTTTCAAATCAACATACACAAAGTGACTCAATAAGATAAATTGTTTTTTTTAATTTATTTTATTGAATCACCTTTTTTCTACCCATATTTAGTTTGAGCCAAAAAATCTAGTTTAATTTAATCTTATAGTCAAATAGTTTTTTAAATATTTTGCGATATATTACAGTGGAATTGGAATTAAATATTTGTAAAAGGTATATTCCAAAAAATCTGAAGGTAAATTATTCCAATATCTTAGAATAGTTAAGCCTTTTAACCCTTTAATAAAAGCATTATTGTGCGTTATATACGGATAAACAAATGGAATATCTTCTTTTGATAAATTTATTTTTAATTCATTTGTTTGTTGTAATTTTTGATGATAATAAAAAAATTTTTTTAATCTTTTTTCTTTTTCAAGATTAAAATCTATATTAGATATTAATTGTTCTGTACTACTAGATAGAACTTTTATATTTTCTTTATCAAGAAAAATTTCATTTGTAAAAAAATCTTTTTCACTTTGTGGAGGCTCACGATCTTTTGATTTCTTAAACTTTTCTTCAAGTATTTTAGTACAGTATAAATATGCTCCATCTGCTAATGGAAAAAATTTTCTAAGAGAAGAAAAAGAAGCTAATCCTAAATGAGGCATAAAAAAAGCATGAGCATTGTCAACGATTAAATTTTTATAAATAAAAGATAATTTTTCGACATTTTTTGCTGATATTCCAAAATAGTTTGGATATAAAATAAAATCATCTTTTTTAAATTCTTGTGTTGGGAAAAAGTTTTTATCAATATGGTAAAATTTAAGTCTTGATTTTTCTAAAATTATAGCATTTCTTACTGCGGGACAAATATAATATGGCACCCAAAGTTCTTTAATATTGTACACCTTTATAATATATCTTAAGCAATTTCTTGCAGTATTTAATTTTATAATATCCATTTTTATATTTTACTTTGTTATTGTTTTTATCTTTCTATGCAATAAATACCGCATTTTTGCAAGCTTTTTATGTCTTTTATTTTTTTATAGTATAAATTTTTTTGATTAAAAATATTTAATAATTACAATTTGTCGTCGTTTTATTTTTTTTAAGTATAAGAATTGGGGTCATATAAAATGGTCATAGAAAAAAGTAGTGAAAAACAAGATGCATTATTGAGTGTAGTTAATGATGCTTCATTTTCATCAGAGGATATGAAAAGCAGTGTTGTAAGTTCTTTAAGAAGTTTATTACAAAAAAGCAATGGAGAAATAACTCTTCCAAAACAAATCGATGCTGAAAAAACAGAGCTTAAATTTTTGGCAGAAATTGAAAAGGTAGAACAACTTCGTAAGATGATAGTCTCATTGTGGGGGCAACGGGAAGAAGTTAGTGAAACAATAAAAAAAATTGATGACCATTCTGAAAGTCTGTATGAAAAGTTACAAGGTTTATATAGCGAACAGAATTTGTACGAAAGGGAGCTTGCAAGAAAAGTAAGATTTGAAAATTTTATTAAAAATCAAGAAATTTTTTATCAACATGAAAATGGAAACGGAGAAGAAAGTTTAATAAGATTAAGAAAAGATCCTGTATATAGTGCTACAGACGATGCCTTAATAAGGGAACGTATGGAAAAAAAATATTAACTTTTGATGAATACATGAAAGAGCTAATTAGATTGGATGTTAAAATTCCAGAATTTGATTTAAATAGTTTATGTGCTCAAATGTCAGGTTATAGTAGTAAAGGAGATAATATAACATTGCAAGAAACACAATCTGTGATTGTGGCTAAAGATGTTGAAGGTGAAGGACGTGATTGTCCTTGTTTAGATGAAGAAAAAGAAAAAAGAGATAAAGAGTCATTATTTGAAGAAAGATTAGTTCCTTTTTATGAATGTTTAGAAGAGTTAGGATTAACCCCTAAAAGAACAGTAAAATTTAACCCAATCACATACAATACTTCTAATCAACCATATCATATAGTATCTTTTTTTCACAATGATAAAGAAAATTTTGCCATTGTTTGTAATCAATATGGAAATGCAATTTATCTTTTTATTGATGAAAACTTTGTGGAGAATCGCACAAAAAAAGAACATAGAGAGGCTGGAGCATATAGAATAATATTCCCTAAACGACAATCTTGTAGAGCAACAAATGTTGCGGATTTAGAAAAACAAAAATTTATAAATGAAACAAAAGATTATATAAAAAATTATTTAAGAAGAATTTTGAAATTGGAGAATAAGTAATATGGGCCAAGTAGAAAATAACAATATATACAATGAAAAAATTCGTAGATATGAAGAAAGAAAAGAACAAATAAAATTATGTGAGAAAACTTATTGCTCACTCTTTGATGAGTCATTTCCTGCGTCTTTAGAGATATTATCAAAAAAAGATTTAGCACATTGCCAAGAAAGAATTGATGCATTAGCAAAAGATAGAGATTTCTTATTAAATCCGGCATTGGCAGATGTCGTTTTTAATAGTACTAAAGATTTAAGCGTGAGAACTCAAATTATTGATAGGATGATAAGTAAAGAACGATATGTGGAGTTACTAAAAGAATATAAATTACAAAGTCATCTTTCTAATGAGGAATTACTTTCTTTTAATTTACCTAAATTGACTGTAGAAAATCCGCTTGAAAGAAGTAATGTTTTAGAACATAAACATGAAATTTTTCAATCTCCAATTTCTTTTGTGCCAGATTTTTACGATGATAATAGGAAGGTAAGGGACACGGCAAAAATAGATGGTCGTTATAATGATTTAAAATCTAATTATGTATATAAATTTATAACCGAAAAATTAGGTATTTCTGATGATAATATCAAGATAGAAAAAGACACTCCCAGTATAGATTCTGAAAGAAAATATCCGTATTACAAAGTTCAATTTGATTTAGAAACTTTAGATGGTTCAAAAACAATAACAATATTAGTTTGCAATGAACGAAATAGAGAAACTTTTATTTTCGAAGGAATATTTTCTTCTAATAGTAGGGATACATTTTTTACAAAAGAAGATTTCTTAAAATTAGGTGGAAAAGAATTTGTTTTTAATGCAAATAATCCGGAAAATATAGTTGAAGATTTATATCAAAGTGTTTTTGGTAAAGAAATAGCACAAAAAAAAGAAGAAGAACAACAAGCATATTTAAGAGCAATAGCCTTATTTCAAGATGATTATAATTTACATTCTTTTTCTTATAAAGAAGTGGAAGAAATATTACAATTCTTCCTTCTTAGGGAAATTTTTAGTCTTGATTTTGATAATATGAAAGAGTGCATAAATAAATACGGAGATGCAATAGATTTTGATGTTAATGTTAAGATTCCAATGATTAGGCATAGTGATATTGCTTTTGCTATAAAACAAGATTGGTTGCCCTTATTTTCAGGTATGAGCTCTCTTGAATCAAATAAAATTCTCTCTCAACATATAGAATCATTAAATCGTGATGACCATAAACGTGTGACTAAAGAAATGCAAGAAATATATGAAAGAACATTGTTAGACTCTTATAAATCTTTTAGAGAATATATGAGTTCTATTGATAGTGATACTGATATTGTTATGAGCAATCATTTATTGATTGATATTGTTTATATGAATGGACTAGATGAGAATCAAGAAAATATGGCGACTTTATTAGTTAAAAGGTCAGAATATTTAAAAGCAAAGCAAAATTTTGTGATTTGTAAAGCGATAAATAATGCTATTTTATCAGATGTAGAAAATTTTGAAGAAGTACAGCAGTTGATAAGAAAACATGATCTTATAAATGATATAAGTTGTAGAGATAGATTGTCAAAAATATTGTTTTCCGCTCTTTTCAAAAAAAAAAATGATTTATTTGATAAATTAATTGATGAAGGAATCCAAATTGTAGCAAGTGATGAAGCGACTGAAGTAGGGCAACGTCTTTTAAGTATGTTAAACGATACAAGACCAGATCTTTCTCACAGCTTGCAAGAAAGATTACAAAGAATAAGTAAGTCTTCTAGAAGAAAAAAAAGTAACAAATAGCGATGAAGCTTTTGATGCATTAATTGGTTTGG
>CAZHFA010000001.1:37414-38213 GCA_964531865.1 uncultured Bdellovibrionales bacterium | reverse complement strand
AGAAAAAAAAGTAAAAAATAACAAATAACATACAATTTTAATTAAAGAATTTTTTAACTTTATTTTCTTATGTATAAAATGGAGATGGGGGGACTCGAACCCCCGTCCAGAAAAGCGTACATTTAGCTTTCTACAACGCGTAGTTATTATTTTAATTTTTATTTTTTTATCTTCTAATAACAAAATATAAAAAAACTAGTTTGCTAAATATTCACTTATAAAACGCAAAGCAATTTTTATAAGCTATACTGCTAAATTGTAAGCCAAACATAAAAACACAGTAAATCTTTATGTTGACCGCCTTGGTGAAATTTCAGCAAGGCTTTTTAAAAAAGCACTCCTTAAGCTGCAAGAGCCATTGGAGCGAAGTCTTTTTTATTTGCATTTAACTTTTTACGGTTTTTTTACTAGGCCAACCGTATTCCTAGGCGTGCTTACTAAAAGCTTGTCATTTCTGTCGAAACCTTTGCATCCCCTTAAAAAATACAACGATAACAAAACGGCGAAAGTAATCCTAATCTAATTTTACAAATAACATGAAATTTTTTACTTTTCTTTTATTCTAGAATAGAATGCAAACGCTGTTTTTAATAAGATAGAAAGGATTAAGCAAAAATGCAAGAAGAAGATAATAGAAATTATTTACACAAGCCAGAAAATTCTAAAAATTCTAAGGATGAGTTATCCGGCTGCAAATCGTATTCTACGATTTCAGGAATATCTTCTTCGGCCTGCTGAACTAATATAATAATAGGCTCAGTAATTCCGGCATTACGCAGGATAACAGCTTCTTCGGTAT
>CAZHFA010000001.1:29484-37404 GCA_964531865.1 uncultured Bdellovibrionales bacterium | reverse complement strand
TGAGTTATCCGATAATTCATTGCCTTCTAATGATAAAGTGCAAGTAGATTCTGTAAAGAAACTTGCTGATGTTGCACATCGATACGCTGCTGAGGGGAAATATGAAGACTCAATTACTTGTTATCGACAGTCTGCAATTTTTGCTGTTCGTCAAGATGATTTGTCAAGCTATGTTTATAATATAACGAAGATATCTGAGTGTTATGAAAAGATATATAAGTATGATGAGGCATTTTTAAAACAAGAAGAAATGTTAGAATTTTTAGAAAAAGTTTCTGCTAGTAGTGATTTAAAGGCAATTTGTCTTGTAAATTTGATGAAATTTTCTGGTGTCTTTCGTGTAGATTTTCAAGGAGATGAGCAAGAGAATAAAGAAGATGATTTACTGAATATGTCATCTTCTAAAGATTTTCTTAGAGAAGATTATCTTGAGCAATTTAAAGTATTACCTACTTGTTTTTCGACTGATGATTCTGAGTTATTTATGCATTCGTTTGAATCTCTTATTGTGGATTTGGATAGTAAGGGATTTTATGAGAATCCACGTGTTTTAGAGGATTTTTTAAGCTTAATACAAGAGTCAAGAATTTTTTTTGGAAAACTTGTTTCGCAGTATGAGTTACAAGATTATCTAAAAGAGAGGCAAGAAGAGTTTTCTTTTTTATATGAAGAAATAAAGCAAAATGAAAATTTTTTCTTAAGAATTTTAGATGATAGTGAAGAGCAACCATCGCGAATTCAGCGTGCAGGTGGACATTTAATTTCATTATATGTAGATAATTGGAATGTAGAAAAGGCAGAAAAAACGCTTCTTGATGTCGAAGAAAGGCTAGAAAGAATTTTAGATAAAGATGGGTTAAGTAAAGATTTATTAAGAGTCCTCTCAGATCAATACATAGAGAGTGCCTTTTTTTATACAGAAAATAAAAAAGATATAAAAATGGCAAAGTTTTATTTAAAAAAATTTGAAAACTTAACAAACCTAGCAAAACATAAAGGACTTTTAGCTTATTCGACAGAAGATTTGTATGAAAAAAAGAGTGTAGACGTAATTTGTGAGTTGTATAATACTATGTCTTATGCCTTTTCGGGGTATTTATCTTTAAAAAAATATGCTGTAAAAAAAGCACATGATAAAAAAACAGCTAATTTTTTATCAGATGTTATGTTAATACTTAATTCGCTAGATAGTTTATAAAAAAATATGGATTATATTGTTAAAGAAAAAGAAAAAAGAAGTGTTATTGAAGAGTTCTTGGATACTAATGAATGTATATATGTATTTTTGAATACGAGCAATAAAGAATTAATAATTCCAGAATATTTAAAAAAAGATAAATCAACCTCTTTAATTTTAAGTAATTTTTTTAGAAAAAAGTTATCCTTTACAAAAGCGGGTATTGAAGCAGAATTGTTGTTTGATGATAAATACGAACTGTGTTTTTTGCCGTGGAATTCAATTTGGGCTATGAAATTAGAGGACTTTCCCGATATGGCATTTTGGGTGGAGGCTATGCCATCTGAAGTAAAAGAGATTTACGATGTCACAGCTTTATTGGATGATGATGATGATGTTACTGTGGAAGATGTGGAAAAGATAGTTAAAGAGAATAGATTAAAAAAGAAAAATTCCTTAAATGATGTGCTTAAAGATTTAAATAAAGAACCTACTCAAGGTAAGCGAAGTAAAAAATATCCTCAGTTTAAAATTATTAAATAAAAAAATGATGTTTTAGTATATTTTCTTAATGTTTTATATTTTTAGATCATGAATTATCTGTTATAGTTACAAACAGATATTGTTTTTTTATTTTTAGGGATATTTTGATTTATGATGATAATAGAAGTTTTTTATTCTTTTCAAAATCCGTTTTGCCATTTGGCTCTTGATGAGATTTATAATTTAGAAAAAAATTACAATGTAGAACTTATTTGGCAACCTTTTTCTGCAAAATCTGCGGGGCAAGCTGTTAATGCAGTAAGCATCAATCCTGATAAATTGTCTTATATGATAGAAGATGTAAAAAGATATGCAAAAGGGCATAATATTTCATTAAAATTGCCAGAAAGCTGGCCTAATGAAGAGTTCGATGCTACAAGGATCACACGAGGTGCTATTGTTGCCAAAGATATGGGGTTCTTGATGGAATACAATTATAAAGTTCTTGATTATTGCTGGGGACAAGGAGAAAATCCAAATACTGAAGAATTCTGGGCAGAGCTTTGTGAAGAAATGGATGTTGAGATAGGAGAGTTTATTTCTAAAATTTCTTCTTCTGATACTAGAGAGAAAATAAAGGGAATTTATAGCAGAGGGAAAAATTTTGGAGTGTTTGATACGCCAACGTTTGTTATAAACAAGGAAAGGTTTGTCGGGCTCGATAAAATTTACTCCATAAAAGAATTCTTAGAAAAATCTGGCTTAAAAAAATAACTAATATAATATGATAGTGGTTATTTCTGATACTCATGAAAATATTTCTTTAATTCGAAAAGCGGTAAGTGTAATTCATTCTTTTAACGTTGAGTTAGTTGTTCATTGTGGAGATATAATATCTCCATCAGTTTTAGAGGAGTTCGGGGGACTTCCTCTTAGGTTTGTTTTTGGAAATAATGATGGGGAAGTTTCGGGGTTAAAATCCAAAGCTAAAGAATTAGGTTTCTATGAGCCTGATGTCTTTCTTGATTTTGAGTATGGTCAAAAAAGATTTTTCGTTTATCATAAAGATAATTCTGAAGTCATAGAAGATAAATTATCTAGTCAGGTGTATGATTATATATTAGTTGGTCATACACATGTAAAAAAAAATATAAAGGTTTTTAATACGCGTATTATAAATCCAGGAGCGTTTATTTTTGCTAATCCTCCAAGTTTTGCTTTCTTAGATTTAGAAAAAGATGCGGTAAAATTTGTGGATTTGTGATGTTAAGTTTTTTATGACTTTATTAAATAATAAATTTCAAGGAGGAGAAAATGGTAAATAATTCAAAAATAGAAAATACTGATAATGTTATCAGTTCGAATATCGAGTCCAATGTAAATTTTAATAACGATAATAAGGGCAGGACTAAGGTTACAGAAATAGATGTATCAAAGATTCCTCCAAGGACATTGGTAGAATTACTAACAATTAATGGTCAAAGTCATTTACTTGAATCTCTAAAAAATTGTCCGGAAGAGAAGAGAGATGATTTTATTGAGCAAATCGATAAGATAGATTGGGGGGCATTAAAAAATATTTTTACGCCACTTGATATGAGCAAGGCACATATTAAAATGAGTAACGTATTGTCGTTATCAGAAAGAGAAAAGCTAAAAGATAATTTAGAAAACATTGGTGAAGAGTGTTACAAAGCTGGTCAAGTAGGTGTTTTGTTAGTTGCTGGTGGACAAGGGACTCGTTTAGGATACAATGGCCCTAAAGGATGTTTTCAAACTTTAAAATCTAGCAAAAAAACTTTGTATCAAATTCATGCGGAAAAAATTTTATTTGCATCAAAAAAATATGGCGAGCAAATTCCTTTTTTGGTAATGACAAGTCCTGATACTGATATTGAAACGCGTACATTTTTTAAAGAAAATAATTACTTTGGTCTTAATAAAGATATGGTATTTTTCTTTTGTCAATCTGTTACTGCAACATGTAGTTTAACAGGAAAGGCACTTTTAAAAAATGAAGGAGAGCTTCTTAGAAATCCTGATGGACACGGAGGATGTTATACTGCTTTTATGCGTTCTGGAGCATTAGAGTTTTTGGAGAATCACGGAATAAAGGCATTGGTTTATATTCAAGTTGATAATATATTGGCTCCTATAGATGATCCTATTTTGGTAGGCCTTTTAAAATCTAAGGATTCTGATCTTATAACTAAAGTGTTAAAGAAAGCTTCTCCAAAAGAGAAAGTAGGGCATTTAGTTTCTGTAAATGGAAAAGATCAAATAGTTGAGTATGTAGATGTTACTCAAGAACAATTAAGTATGGTAAATGATAATGGGGAGCTTGTTTTTAATTGGGGAAGCCCTGCTATGCATGCATTTTCTGTTGATTTTTTTAGACGTTTAAAAAATCAACAAGTAAATTTACCTTTTCATCAAAGTAAAAAAATTGTTAAAGCTTATGTTGATGGAGTGATTCAAGATGTTGAGGCATATAAGCATGAAAAGTTTATTTTTGATCTGCTTCCACTTGCAAATAATCATATGGGGCTTGAGATAAAAAGAGAAGATGAATTTTCTCCAATAAAAAATGCTTCTGGGGTTGATAGTGTTGATACGGCTTTAGAACTTTATAGTAACAGGAATAAAAGATGGTTAGCTCAAGTTGGAGTTAGTGAAAAAGTTTTAGACTCTTCTAATTATGTAGAGATAGATACAATGTATGCTCCAACTATTGAAGATTTTAAATCAAACTGGAATGATCATCATAATATGCTTACAGGAGAAGATGGAGATATCTTGCTTAATAATTAAAAGCAATTAAAAGAATAATTGATTATAAAAAAAAGAGAAATTTATTTATGAGTTCTCTTTTTTTTTATTTAAAATGTAATTCTAGTGTTGTTAACTCTTCATTTGTATTCTTATTTATTATTTTATGCAGTGTTATTTTTTTTTCTTTTAATATTTGCACTTGCGATATGATGATGTCGTTTATTGTAGCTTCTTTTTTTTATAATAGTTATTTTGATAAAAGGCAACCATCTCTAACTCCTTGCATAATCATTTGTGATGCAAGGGCTCCTAAATAAATTCCAGTCATTTTACTAAGAATGTTTAATTTCTTTTTTCCGATATATCTTTCTATTGTTGTTGATAGATAAAGCATCAGCCACATGATTATAGATGTTATAAAGAGAGCTAGTATGTTAAATAATTTATCGTTTAATGTTGGTGTGTCGGTTCCTATAACAAGCATTGTTCCAATTACTGCAGGCCCAACAATAATTGGAATAGTCATTGGCACAATTGCAATATCATCAGATTGATTATCGGATTGTGCAGGAATAGTTTTTCCTTTTACAAGTGAAATAGCATCTAAAAGCAACATTGTGCCTACACCAACTCTGAAGGCTTCTAACGTTATGCCTAATATAGAAAATATTTCTTTTCCAAAAAAAATTATAGCAACACAAAAAAAGAAAGCAAAAAGGCCAATCTTTGTTGCGTCTTTTTTTCTTTGTTTATCTGTAAAATCTTTTGTTAAATACAAAAACATTGAAAGAGCGAAAAAAGGCCCAAATAAAAAGAAAAACCTAAGTGAAGTTTGAAATAATAATTGTAAACTGTAATTCATACATTATCCTGTTTTTATCAAAGAAACGAATTTTAATTAAATATAAAAAAAAGTAAATAAGATTTTTTTAATTTTTATTTGATTGATATTTTATTTTTTAGAAATACGAAACCTTTATTGTTTTTTTTCGATATTCATTTTGGTTGAAGTATAAAAAAAATAAATAATCTAAAAAGATTAAAGTAAATGGAGAATTGTAACTATGGAAATTCAGAATGTATCAACTCAAAATATGATTGATTATTATAATCAATTATTATCAGCTCAAAATGTACAAACAGCGACGCCAACATCTTCTATTAACACATTAGGGAGTACAAACATAATGGAAAATATTGAACAAGATCCCCTTTATCAATATTTTTCTTCTAAAGCAGCTGACTTGAATGCTACAATATCTTCTTTTCCTGGATATTCTTATACTTCAACCGCTTTTGAAAATGCAGCTTTGATAGATTCATCAGAGTTAGTTAATCCAAAAGATTATGTATTAGGTGCTGTTATTATTGATCCATCAGTTAATGCTTTAGCAGGAGAATTATTTAAAGCGAATGCTAATAATTTTTCCGTTGGTGATTGGAGAGCTATTGTTGAACAAGCAATTTTAGCAAATGGAGGCTTAGGAACTTCTGAGGAAGGCTTCTTGGCATGGAGTAAGGATGGACATTTTGTAAGATTAAGAAATAGCAATTTAACACAAGAACAAAATCAAAAGTTAGCAAACTTAAGTCTTGAGTTTGGATGGCCTGTTGAAGATTTACCAAGTAATATGGATGAAAGTATTTTATCTTCTCCGGAAGAAATTGTTAAAATGGATGAAAAGCTTGCGGATTTTGAGCAAAAAATATCTGACTTTAAACAGAATCCAGAAAATGATTTTACAGTCAAATATGGAAAACAACGATTCCAAGTTTGTTATGATTCTTCAACAGGAATGTTTTATAGTAAATCTTATAAATTGCGTTCAGGAATAAAAGGATGGTTTGATAAAAACGTGAGTAAAATTTCAACTGGATTAGGAATAGTAAAAAATATTTTTAAATTTATTCCTGGGTGGGGAACAATCGTAAGCTTATGTGCAGGTGCGACAAAAAAGATTGCTGATTGGTATAAATCAAGGAATGGATTATATACTCAATAATTTTTTATATTTTATTATTGATTTATAATATTCTTTCCCCTTCTTTTACGAGAGCTGGCATTTCTCCAGCTTTCATTTTCTCAATACCTGTTTTTAAATCTACACCAAGAGTTAACCATCTTCTTGCAATTGATAATGGAAGTTTTGTTTCTAAACATGTAATTGCATCACTTAATGAAATTTTATACTTTAAACATAAATTGCAAAAAATTGGATCTGTTATATTGGATTCAATCCAAGGTTTTGCTTTGATTGCTGTAAAATCAGCAGCTTTCCAATATCCTATAGATATAGGAGAAACATTTAGAGTTTTCCAATTTTCAATTTCTTGTAAATCTATATATGGATAATCTGAGTATTCAAAGCTTTCTTTTTCTATGTAAACAAGCAGTTGATCTATGTCATGACAATAGTATCTTAAAAATACATCAGTGCTAGCTGATATCTCCCAAAATGTTATATAAATTTCTTTTGAAATAATTTGTTTAGACAACATTGTTGATTGTATAAAATTATCTAATTGTGAAACAACTGTTCTTGCCTCTGTCTGTGCTTTTTGTATTTGTGGTAACATGTTTGTTAAGCCTAGTTGGTGAGCAGTATCTAAGCTAAAGATTGTTTGATGAAGCCTTTGGTAGCAACATCTTCCGTAGGATGCAACTAATAAATTTACTTTTTCAAGGTCAGAAGAATAATCAGTGGATTTAATGATTGGTTCAATTTTTTCTGAATAATTTAATAAGTCCATTGATAGTTGTTGAAGGCTACTTTTTAAAATCCGTGCATCGGGATTTTCTTCATTATTACCATATTTATTTACATAAAGTTTTTTATTTTCTAAAAGATCTTTTCTTAAATTATTAGCTTTTTCTAAATCATTATTTGCGAAAATAAGATCTCCAGATTTAAAATGTACAGAATTTAAAGCAGAGAGAACTGATAAAAAAGCATGTTTTCCTTGATAATGAGAAATAAGATAATCTAAAATTTCTAAATTAAAAGATGCATTTGCAAAAGTAAAATCCATATTAAAGCCTTTTATTTTTTTATAAAATTTGTTCTTTCATATTATTTAGATAAAAATCTTTATTAAAAAGTTTCAAAAAAATTAAATATCAGTTTAAAACTTTTGTAAAAATATGCTTTATTTAAAGGGATAAAATAAAAAAAGCAAATCTTAAAAATTTTTTAAGATTTGCTTTAAAAAAAACGAAATAAAAACGGGTTACAACATCTCTATATATACTCATAATTAAAAATTTTATTCAAGACGTTTTTTTATTTTTTATTTGAAAACATATCACTTACAATATTACTTTTTTGGTCTGTAGTTTTTTCATTTTTTATAATTTTGATATCTTGTTTTTGGGGAACCTCATTTCTATTTTGAATTTTTACAAGTATGTTGTCTTTAAAGTGCAAAATATATTCTGGATATACCCAACTTGATTTATTTAAAATTCCATATTCTATTTTTTCAATTTC
>CAZHFA010000001.1:12369-29474 GCA_964531865.1 uncultured Bdellovibrionales bacterium | reverse complement strand
TAACGCGAATTTTTGTACTTGATATTCCGATTAAAGAGTTATCAAAATCTAATGCAAATAAAGTGATTGGAAAAAATAGTGTTAGTAATATAAAAATTTTTTTCATAAAATACCTTAATAAAAAAACATGCAATCTCTAAGATGTTATAAATAAAAAAAACGATTCAAAATGAATTTTAGGGGATTTTTAAAGAAAATCGCTTCTTTACAATGATTATTACAATGTTACACTTACGATATATTTATTTAGTGTTCTTATAAACTTTTATAATTGGGGCATGTTTGATGCTAAAAAAATTTAATATTCAATTTCTTATTTATCTTTCTTTTTTTCTTATTCCCATAAAATTATCATTAGCGTTGATTGTTATTATACCTTTAATTTTAATTTATTTGTTAAAAGATTTTTCTATAAAAGATTTATTTATTGATTCGTATAAATATCTAACGTATTTTTTTATAGTTTCATTTTTGAATTTTTTTGTATTTATAAACTATAAAAGTTTTTTTTCTTTGATGTCATTTTATTTTTATGCATTGCTAGTTCCTGTGATTATAAAATATGTGGATGTTAAGAAAAAATATTTTTTAATTGGATTATTGGCGTTAGGACAAGCAATATCTTCATTGCATACTATTTTTCAAGAAGCTTTTGGAGAAGATATTATTCATGATTATTTTGTAGGTAAAATTAGTGAATCAGGACAACTCGCATTAACATTGCCACTAATGATTGGAGTTATATTAAGTGATAAATCTGAAAAAAACTTTAAGGATATTTTTTATTCAATTGTTTTTTTTATATTTGGAATTTTATTTGGATTTTCAAATCAAATTTCAAAAAATTATTTTTTTATATTATGCGTTTTATTCTTAATAGTTTTTATTGTTATGTTATGCTTAACAAAGAAAACTTTTATTCAAAGCATAAAAAAGTTTGTACTGTTATATCTTCCTATTTGTTCGTGTGCATTTATTTTAAATTTAAAGCGTGGCCCTTGGATGGGAGTGGGGGTTGGAGTGATATTGCTAATTTTAAAATATAATAAAAAACTTTTATTTCCCTTATGTGCTGTCGGAGGAATGATATTTTTATTTGTGATGCCTGTAAGAGATAGAATTTTAAATTCAGAAAATCATTTTTTTATTTCTGGAGGAAGATCTTCTATTTGGGCTGTTGGGGAAGAGTTGATGACCCGTTATCCTATGGGAATGGGGTTTAAGAATAGCAGAAACTTATCAGAATATTCTGTTGATATTCCAAATAATTTAAATCATTTTCATAATAATTTATTAAATATCGTTGTAGAGTTTGGGATAGTTGGATTTTTATTATACTTGTCATGGATATTGTCTTTTTTAAGATCTTCTCTTAGAAGGAATGATTTATCTTTTATTATAGGTGTTTCAATTTTATCATCTCAAATAGCAGGGTTAGTGGAGTATAATTTTGGGGATAGTGAAGTTTTACTTTTAACATATCTTCTTATGGGACTTGCCATAAAAATACAAAATTCAAATACATAGTTTAAAAAGAGGACACGCACTTTTTTATTTTTATGCATCTTAAAATGAAAAATTAACGTTTCCTTAGGTGACTTGATAGAAGTTTTTTTAGTTTATCTTTTTTTTGATAAATTTTTATAAAGACTTAGCAATTGTTCTTGAGTAGTTAAAGTGTTAAATGATTTTTCTATTCTAAGAGAAGCTGATTTTGATAATTCATTTAAAAGTTTTTCATTTGACACAAGAGCATCAATAGCAGTACTTAGTGCTGTAACTTCGCCACTTTTTACAACCAATCCATCCTTTTTATCTCTTACAATTTCCGGAAGTCCGCCTGTATCTGAAACAATAGCAGGAACTCCCTGAGCCATTGCTTCTATAACTGACCTTGCTAGGCCCTCTCTTGCAATTGATGGCATTACGAAAATATCTGTTGCTCCAGAAATCATCCAAGCGTTTGGAATATATCCAAGGATATGAATTCTATCTTTATTTTTTCCATTTTTGCAAAGTGAAATAAGCTTTTTATTTTTTATATTTCCAATAATTAATAAATGTGAATTCTGATTTTTTACTTTATGAAATGCTTGAACAAGGATATGTAATCCTTTATGTGGTCTATCGTTAGCAACACATGAAATAAGTTTTGCATTGTTAGGAATGTCAAGCATGCGTTTATCTATTGAGTATTTTTCTTTATACCATGTGGGGTTATGACCTTTATAAATTGTAAGTAATTTTTCTTTCGGAATACCATTTTCAATAAGTGAGTTTTTTACAGCTTCTGATACACATGTTATTTTATTTATTCTTGGATTTCGGTGGGCAAGCCAAGTCCCTAAATCAAAACGAGATAAATTTCCCATGGTTCCACGATATGCGATAAGTGGAATATTAGAATGTAATAATCTTAATGCGATTATTACGCACGATAAACTTTTACCATCTACACAGTGAATGACATCTGGGCCAAAGCTTTTTATGATTTCCTTAAATTTTACGATTGCTCCAATTGAAAGTTTTGACTTTGTTCTAAAAGTTGAATGTTTTACTAAATTGTTTTCTTTTAATTTTTTAAAATTTTCTATGTCTGGGGCAACGACATAATACTCAACTCCTTTTTGACTTAGTCCTTTTAAATAAGCTAGTTCGCAATTATCAATAAAACTACAACAATACAACACCTTCATGATAAACATCTCCTACATCGCTTTTTATACAACTTTCTTAGAATATCATTTTTCCCTTAAATTTTCTATAGAAAATGGACATATAGAAAAGGGACATGCACTTTTATGCCTAAAACTTAAATGATACTCCTAAAAAAGTGCGTGTCCCTTTTCTTAGAAGGAGCAAAAAAGTAAAAAAAGTGCGTGTCCTCTTTTTTTAGAATAGATATCAGGTTGATTTTTTTAACGTTTATCTTAAAGAGAAGGCTTTACCCAAATTTCATTTTCTCTTTGAAGATAATTTAATGTGGTATTTGTTTCTATTCCTACCGAAACTTCAATATTCTCTCCAATCTCTTTTGCTTGGATAAATATAAATTTTTTAAACTCGGGAAGTGGAAAAAAAGGATGTTCTAAGTTTTTAGAAACTAATTTGCAGTTTGGGATATAAACTTTATAAAGCTCATCAGATGCTTTTTTTATACTAAAATTTACTTTTTGATTTAATGAAATTTTTGCTATTGATGAACCTGTTACATCATTATCAAAGAAAATAGAACTCAAAATACAATTATCATCATTTGCTATATTAACCTTATTATTTTCTCGAGATAATTTTTCTTTTTGTAATACCATCATGGAATTACTAGATGGTTGATTATTGTTAATAACTGCTTCTTTGGTAGGAGGAATTATTTGCGTTTTGGAATGAATCTGTGGAATTGTATTTTGAAAGTTTTTTTCGATTCTATCTACTTTTACTATGTTTGGTTTATTTAAGGCATCAACACTTACCTTAATATTTTGTAATTCATTTTCGGAATTTGCAAGTAGAACAGTTAATTCTCCATTTTTTAGAAAAGTTGTATATGATGGAATCATTTCATTTTTTAAATCGATAACTAATCTTGTTTGATATGGAGGATGTCCTCCTAATCTTATTGTCTTTATAAGTGGAACGTTATTGATTCCTATATGCTCGCTCTTTTTGATATGTAATCCTGTTATGTCTATAACAATTCTTGCAGGATTCTGAAGAGAAAATTTTTCAATTGTTGCTATTTTTTTATTCGTTACTTTAATAAGAATATTAGAATTTTCTTTGTAAATTTTAAATTCTAAATCTTGTCTTTTAAAGGAGAAAAGATCTTCAAGGCAAAAGGCGTTTGTTGCTGTGAAAATGGAACATGTAATTAAAAAACCAAGATAAGTCTTCTTAAAAAAAATAGACATTTTATAACTCTCCATTGCTTTTATAAAAAAATAAAAAAATATCAATCATAAGGTGGAATCACAACACAGTAATATCACAAAAGACTAAAACTAGATTTGATTATATAAATATAAAATTACTAGAGCAAGTTAAAAATTTTTATCTTATTTTTTTATGCTATCAGGAACCTCAGTAGTTAACGAAATTTTAGGTGGATTTAAAATAAAACGCAATTTTCTTTCAAAGATAATTAGTGATGCAGGTTGAGCACTTCTTAATCTAATGATATTGGTAATCTCTCTTTTGTCAGTGTATTGTAGTTTTATTTCTTTATTTGTTGAATATTCTGATGCTGTAGAATTTTCGTTATCTAAGTTTGAACATTCAAAAATTAAATGTTCGTTTATTGGAGATGAATAAATTAACTGTCCACCGCCTAATGCTTCTTTAAAAATTACAATCGTATCTAAGAAAAGAGCAATCCATACAGGAAACTCTTCATGATTGTGAATCATTTCTGTAACCTCTTCAATATCTATTGGGTTTGCAGGTTCTACAGTGGCTGTCCCTTCAAAAATAATTTCGGGTTCAAGATTTTTTGCTTGAGCGATAAATGCAAATCGTCTTACTACTGAGCGAACTGCTAAATATTGTAAGATTAAACTTGGTTTTATATTTCTCCAAGATCTAGATGAAAAAAATTGAAATGTTATTGGAGTTAGTAAAAGAATACACCAAAAAATAAAATTTATTTTTAATCCTATAGCTACAGTCCCAGCAATAATTACGCTTATTAGAGCCGCAAAAACTCCACTAGAGTGAGATTTGTTTAAGGCATTTATCTTTGCCTCGGGAGTAATTTTTCGCCATAATTCATCGACATTAGATAGAATCATTTTTCCTCTTTACTTGGTAATTTTTGCCTTTTATCGAAATATTTACTATTATTTTACATTTTATTTTATACAAAACTTTATGATGCATTTTGTATGCCATCCATAACGAGTTCTTTTGCATTTACTTATTACTTTTAAATAATTATACTGTTTAAGTTGTTTTTTTATTTTAAACTTATAAAAGAATTCAATGATAAAAAAAATTTTTTTACTATGCTTATTTCTTTTTACGGTTTCAATTTTTATAGGTGGAATTGGGGCCATATATGGATATTTTTATATTACAAGAGATTTACCAAAATTAGATCAAATTGAAGATTATAAACCAGACGCTGTGAGTCAAATTTTATCTTCTAATGGAGAGGTGTTGGCAGAGTTTTTTTCAGAAGAAGGAAGAAGATATCCTATAAAAATAGCTAATATTCCAGTTATGGTCAGAAATGCTTTTTTGGCGGCAGAAGACGCGTCATTTTATAATCATCAAGGAATAAATCCATTAAGTATTATTCGTGCATTTATAATAAATTTAACTCAACAAGGCGTAAAACAGGGGGGCTCTACAATTACGCAACAAGTTGTAAAAAATTTATTATTAACAAAAGAAAAAAGTATTGAAAGAAAAATTAAGGAAGCAATTTTGTCTTATAGAATCGAGAAAATTTTTACTAAAGATGAAATCTTAGAAATGTATTTAAATGAGATATTTTTTGGAAATAGATCATATGGAATTTTAGCTGCGTCAAGGGGATATTTTAAAAAAGATGTAAAAGATTTAACAATAGCAGAGGCTGCTATGCTTGCAGGCCTTCCCAAGGCCCCATCAACAAATTCTCCAATTTCCCATTTTAATTTAGCACAAGGGAGACAATTTTATGTATTAGATCAAATGAAAAAAGAAGGATTTATTACGGAGGATGAGCTTGAAAATGCTAAAAAAGAAAAATTAAAAATTTATAAAAGTAGCGTTAATAAAGTTTTTTATGCCCCTTTTTATGTAACAGAAGTAAGAAGAGTTTTTCAAGAAAAATTTCCAAATTATAATATAGATTTAGAAGGATTAAAAATTTATACCGCGTTAGATGTTAAAGCTGATGAGTTTGCTAAGAGTGCATTAGTTAAAGGATTAAGAGAAGTTGATAAAAGAAGGGGATGGAGAGGAAAAAAAGATTTTATAAATCCTGCTGATAGAGGGGCTTATGTAGAAAAGTATAGAGATGTATTGGAAAAAGATATTTCTGTAGGGGATATTGTGCCTGCAATGGTGTTAGAAATTGATTCAAAGGAAGGAAGTATTCTGGTATTAGCAGGAGACACTCAGTTTAAAATTTATTCAAAGGAATTTACTTGGGCCACAAAAGAAACTTTACCTAATGGGGATATAAAGTATGTAAATCCTATGAGAGACTTAAATAAGGGGGATATTATAGAAGTCTCATTTAAAAAAGATAAGGGAGAATTTAAGGCTATATTAGACCAGACTCCCGACATTGAAGGAGCTATTGTTTTATTAAATCCAGCTACAGGTGAAGTTGTTTCTTTAGTCGGGGGGTTAAATTATCAAACAACTCAATTTAATCGCGTTACCCAAGCTAAAAGACAACCAGGGTCTGTTTTTAAGCCAATAGTGTATTTAACGGCAATTGATGCATACAATTATACTCCAACAACAATTGTTTATGACAGTCCAAGAACTTTTAGGGTTAATGATAATTTTTGGGTTCCAAATAATTTTGATGGAAAATTTTTAGGTCCAATCACTCTAAGAGAAGCATTGCAAAAGTCAAGAAATTTAGTGTCTGTAGATATAATAAGTAATATTGGAGTTGAGTCAGTTATTCGTTATGCAAGAAAACTTGGAATAGAAAGTGATTTAGGAAAAAATTTATCATTATCTTTAGGAAGTGGGGAGGTTTCGCTTTTAGAACTTACTAGGGCTTATGGAGTTTTTCCTGCTGGAGGTGTGTTATCTAATACTACGTATATAACAAAAATTGAAGATAGGAATGGGAATGTAATTTATGATTATAAAAAAGAAGGGTTAAATACTTCAAAACAAGTTATTGGAGAGGATGTGGCGTTCATTATGTCGTATTTAATGAAAGGTGTTGTAGACAGTGGAACTGGTTGGCGTGTTCGTGAATTAAATCGTCCTGCAGGTGGAAAAACGGGAACTTCCAATGATTTTATGGATGCTTGGTTTGTTGGATTTACACCAAAATGGGTGGCGGGGGTTTGGACTGGGTTTGATACGAAACAAACTATAAGTAAAAGAGAAACTGGAGGAACTGCTGCGGCTCCAATTTGGCTTTATTTCATGAAAGATTTTTTAGAATATAGAGAAAATCAAGAATATGAAGCACAAGTAAAAGAAGCCAAAGAAGTATCTGAAAAAACAGGGCAAGAATTTAAGAATCCTTCTAAATTATCTCCTTCAAATTTTTTACCTCCGCAAGATGTTATTCCTTATTGGATAAATAAAAAAACAGGAATGCGCGTTGAAAAAGATTCAGAAGGTGCTTTTTTAGAATATTTTAGAAAAGGAACTGGACCAAATGAGTCGACTGAAGAGATTGAAGCGGAGACAATAAATTATTTAGATCAGATAGATCTTTAATTTTTGTTTTATTAAGTTTGATTTCTATATATGTTGGCATAAATGTTGCTTCTTTCTATAAAAAAGTTTTTTATTTTAGAAAGGGAAAAAAATGTCATCCAGTGTAAGTTTTTCAGGGGCAGCTTCAGGAATAGATACAGATGCTTTGGTTGATGCGACAATTAGTGCAAAAAGAGAGCAGAGAATTACTCCACTTGAAGATAAAGTAGCTGAGGCGGAAGATGAATCAAGTGCTATGACAACGTTAAAAGATATGCTTAATGATTTTAAAGATACTTTGAGTAAGTACACAGCATTATCTGGCGGGGCTGTGCAAATGCAGGCGACATCAAATGATGAAACAGTGGTTGGAGTTGTTGCTTCAAGTTCGGCAAGTGCTGGTACCTATGATGTAACTGTAAATGCGTTAGCACAAAAAGGATCATTCACTATTGGTTCTCAATATACAACTCAGGATTCTTCGATTTCTTCTAGTATTTCTGGAAGTGAAACGGTAAAAATTACAGTGGGGACTGGAACAAGGGCTGTAAGTAAGGATATTTCTATTACTAATAGTACTACGATTTCATCTTTAGCTGAAAACATAAATAATTTAAATATGGGATGTACTGCAGTTGTTGTAAATGTTGGCTCTACTGAAACGCCATCTTATACAATGATGATTTCTTCTAACGGGGTGGGGTTATCTAGTGGGTATTTAAATGTTACGACATCTTCTTCCAATACTGATATTTCAACACTTGTAAATTCAGGGCAACTTAAGCAAGCACAGGATGCAAATTTTTCTATTGCTGGTTTGGCATCAAATATTACGCGATCTTCTAACGCTATTGCAGATGTAATTCCAGGTGTGACTTTTTCTTTACAATCTGTTGGAAGTACTTCAGTGAATGTTTCTAATGACGCAGATACTACGATGACAAATGTTCAAGCCATTGTGAATGCCTTTAATGATATAGTTAAGTATGTTTCTGAAAATGATACCGTTGAACGTGATGAAAGTGGAGATGAAGTAAAAAATATTTTTGCCGCTCTTTCTAAAACTAATGTAGATAATAGTGTTCTTACTTCGATGAAAAATGTTATATCATCGACAAAAGAGGAATCTGGAACATATGTAAGAATTTTTGCAGATTTTGGAATTACTACAAACACAAAAACTGGGACGCTTGACTTTGATACAGATAAATTTGAGGAAGTGTTTGCAAAGGAAGCTAACTCTATAAACTCTATTATCACGCAGTTTGCTGATAAATTATCTTTAACAGGCGGGGTTATTGATCAGTATACGCGATACAATGGATTAATGGATATTGTTATAAATAATAACACTACACAGATTTCTGATTACAATAGTAGGATTTCACGTTATGAATCAATGTTAAAAACAGAAGAGGAAAATTTAAAGGCTAAATATGCAAGGTTTGAATCTTTAATGTCAGAACTTCAAAGTTCTTCTAGTTCTTTAACTTCCTTATTGTCATCAAAGTAGAAGATGGTAACTTTTTGAAATGTCAATAAAGGGATATCAATATCGATAAAGGGACACGCACTTTTTAAAAAGTTTACAAAAAAAGTGCGTGTCCCTTTATTGATGCGTCCCTTTATTGATGATTTTTTTTTTAAGATATTTTTGTTAGATAGACTTATTATAAAACTTATATTAAAATTTATTTGTTTATGTGATGGCGACAAAATAAAAAAATAAAAAGTAAGTCGCTAAAAGTTTTTATATTAAATTTAAAGGAGTGTTTTATGGCACCTAAAGTTGATAAAGATAAATGTGTTGGTTGTGGTTCTTGTGTTGATGCTTGTCCTTGTGGGGCAATTACTATAGTGGATGGTGTGGCTGTAATAGATAAAGATCAATGTGCAGAATGCTTAACATGTATAGATGCTTGTCCTTGTCAGGCTATATCTGAATCAGAGTAAAGAATAAAAAAGGACACGCACTTTTTTCTTTTTGTTTTTAATTATTTTTGAAATGAAAATAAATTATGTGAAAGTGTCCTTTTTTATTTTATCTTTTAGTATTAAAATTTTTAATCTTTTAATTGTTTGTTATGCTTAATCGAAAAGTTGTCGCTATAGATGGGCTTTCTGCTACTGGGAAAAGTTCCCTTGCAAAAGCGTTGGCAAAAAAGATAAATTTTATTCACTTAAGTACTGGTGCAATTTATAGAGCTGTTGCTTATATAACGACCTTGGATAATATATCTTTTCAAAATCAAGAATTGATAGTCGCCAATTTAAAAAATCATCAATTAAAATTAATATTGCAAGATTCTTCAGCAAGAATGATAGTAGACGGAAGTGACATAACTCATCTTTTATATTCTCCTAGAAATTCAGAGTTAACATCAATAGTTAGCTCATATTCTAAAGTTAGAGAAGCTCTTAGAGATGTTCAAAGAAATGCTTTTGAAGGGGAGAATATTGTTGTAGAGGGGAGAGATATGGGATCAGTCATTTTTCCTGATGCGGATATTAAGTTTTTTATAAAAGTTGATACTGAAATAAAAATTAAAAGACGAATTAAACAACTAAGTGAAGGGAAAAATTTAACAAGAGAAGAGTTTGAAAAATTATCAAATGAAATGCGAATTGAAATTATTGAAAGAGATGTTAGAGATGAAAATCGAAATGTGGCTCCAACAATTCCTGCAAAGGATGCAATCATTATTGATAATTCATGCGATGGAATAGAGGGCACAATCAACAATATGGTTGATATAATAAAAAATCATCATGCACTATAAATAATAAGGATAAAAATGGATTTGACTTTTAAATTTGACAATCGATGCTTTAATTATAGAGTTGGGGCAATTATCATAAATAACGGATGTGTGTTGTAAGCAAAAAACAAAACTCTTCCTTATTATTATTCTGTTGGGGGACGTGTTGCGTTCGGGGAATCTGCAGAGGAAGCAGTGATAAGGGAAGTTCTTGAAGAGACAGGAACTGATTTAAAAATAGATAGATTGGGCTTTTTATTTGAAGGTTTTTTTACGGAAGAAGTTTTTAAAAAAATTTATCATGAAATTGGATGTTATTATTATATGAAATATGACGGAAAAGCAGATTTGATTGGTCATAAGCATAGTTGTACATGCGGTGAAGAATCTTTAGAGTGGGTGCCAATATCAGAACTTTCTAATATGTTAGTATATCCAATATTTTTAAAAAAAGAACTTAATAATATTTCAAAAGAAGTTAAGCACATTATAGAAAAACAAGATGATAATGAAGTGAAAGTTCAATGTTTTTAATCAACTAGATGTGTTAAGGGAAAAAATAAATTTTTGTTAAATAATAATAAAATTTTTGTTATAAGTTTGGTTTTTTTTGCAAAATACTATATATTCTCAAGCTGTATATTTAGATACGGATATGTATGTTAAGTATGCACGTTTAAAAAATAAAAAATAAAAGAGAGATTTTAAAAATATGAATAATGAGAATGTAAATTCTTCTGGCTCGTTTGCTGGAGAGTTTGAAACATTGGTTAGGCAACAAATGGATTCTATTAAGTTAGGAAATATTGTTACTGGAACAGTAGTGAGTATCGGAAAAGAAATGGTAACTGTTGATATTGGCTTTAAATCAGAAGGTGTTGTTCCAACTCAACAGTTCCAAGATATTGAGGGAAAAATAGATGTAAAAGTTGGAGATGAAACAGAGGTATTTATCCTTCAGTTAGAAAATGAACACGGGCAAGTGGTTCTTTCTAGAGAAAAAGCAATGCAAAAAAGAGTTTGGGAGCATGTGGAAGATACGTTTGCTACAGGTGGTTTAGTAACTGGAAAAGTAACTTTGAAAGTAAAAGGTGGACTTCAAGTGGATATCGGAATTCCTGCATTTTTACCTGGGTCTCAGGTCGATATTAGACCTCACAGGAATTTAGATAAATTTTTAGGTGAAGTTTATGATTTTAAAGTTTTAAAAATTACAAAAGATAAGGGAAATATTGTAGTTTCAAGACGAGCAGTTTTGCTTTCTGAAAGAAGTCAATTAAGAGAAGAGACTTTGAAGGTGATTTCTGAAGGTGTTGTAATGGAAGGAACTGTTAAGAATATCACTGATTATGGTGTGTTTATTGATCTTGGTGGTATTGATGGCCTTTTACATATTACGGATATTTCTTGGGGACGTGTAAATCATCCTGCTGAAAAATTAAATGTGGGTGATAAAGTTCCAGTTGTGGTATTAAAGTATGATGCTGAGAATGAAAGAGTTAGTCTTGGAATGAAGCAATTAAAAGAAGATCCGTGGATTCATGTTGAAGAAAAATATGCAATAGGTTCTAGAATTGTAGGGAGAGTTTTCTCAATAGTTGATTATGGAGCTTTTGTAGAGTTGGAAGATGGTGTAGAAGGCTTGGTTCATATTTCAGATATGAGTTGGACTAAGAAAGCAAAACATCCATCAAAAATTCTTTCTGAAAATCAAATGGTTGAAGTTCAAGTTCTTGGAATAGATCATCAAGAAAGAAGAATTGCTCTTGGAATTAAACAACTTACTGTTAACCCATGGAGTGAACTTTCAAAAATTCATCCTGTCGGTTCGACTGTTGTTGGAAAAGTTCGTTCAATTACAGAATTTGGTATTTTTATCGGCATTGAGGATGGAATTGATGGTCTTATACATGTGTCTGACTTTTCTTGGACTAAGAGGATTAAGGATCCAAAAGAGATTCAAGACTTATACAAAAAGGGAACTGAGGTTACTGCAAAAGTCTTGGAAATCGACGTGGAAAATGAAAGGCTTAGTTTGGGAATAAAACAACTTGATGAAGATCCTTGGGAGAAGATTTCAATGCGTTATCCTGTTGGGTCAAAGGTTAAAGGGAAAGTTGCTTCAATTGCAGATTTTGGAGTTTTTGTAGAACTTGAAGAAGGGATTGAGGGACTTATTCATTCTTCTCAATTAGGTCTTTCAAAAGAGGATAATGTTCAGGCTCATTTTAAAGTTGGTGATGAGGTTGAAAGTGAAGTTATCAATATTGATAGAGATGAACATCGTATTAGCTTGAGTATTAGTATTATCAAAAATAGAGAAGAGCATAATATGTCTAATTTCTCAGATGCTGGTATGGCTGTTACGTTTGGAGATTTACTTCGTCAAGCAAAAGATGATAAAAATTAAGTTTGGCTATAAGATTTCTTTTTATAAGAAATAAATTATTAAGGATGTTTTTCATTTTGGTATACTAATTTGAGAGACATCCCTTTTTTGTTTTTCTGGACAGGGTTAATGAAAGGGTTATTTCTAAAGTCAGTCTTGATATTTTTTATGTTATTTTTTTTGTTGATTGCTGTCGCTTCTGGATTTTCTGGTATTCATTTAACTGTCCTTTTAATCGGTATTTGTTTTGCACCACTTTTTTTCTTTTCTCCCTATATAGGATTGGGAATTTTTTTTGTATCGTTGCCTCTCTTTGGTAATCGTCCTGGGACTCTTCAAGCAATTAGTTTAACTTATATAAGTTCTGTTTTGTTGTTTTCTATACTTGGAAATTTTCTTTTTATAAAAAAAATAAAAACATTTCCACAGAATAAAGTAGTATTTTTGTCAGTGTTATTTTTGTTATCTGGCTTTGTTTCATTGATTGGATTGCCCTTATTTGAATTATCTAGAAATTTTGAAAATTTTTTTGTTGTTGGGAATATTACTGAGATTATTTTTTCAATCTCAAAATTGTTATCCATTGATGAATTGCAGGTTTATTATCCTTTCTTTGCATTGTTAAATGCAGTTATCGCGTTTGGAATTGCTTTTTCAGCATATGTGGTGGTTTCATCATCAAAAGAAAAAGGTTTGAGTTTATTAATCTGTTTTTTTAGTGGATTGATGCTTTCCCTTTTTTTTGGATTATTAGATTATTATCATGTTATTGATCTTCATTTTTTAAGAGATTTAGATCCTGTAGTAAATGCAGGAGATAAACAATTTAGGTTACAATCTTTCTTCGGACATTCTGGCTGGTATGCAGAATATGTTACAGCCTTAATACCACTTGTAATTTTGTTTTTGTTGTTGCCTTTTAAATATATCTATCGAGTTACTTTTTGCATATTGTTAATGATCGTAGGAGAATTTGTCTTGATATTGACATATCAAAGAGGAGGTTGGCTTTCTTATCCACTGACTTTGTTCGTCGTTTGGACAGCAATTTATATATTTAAAATTTATGAAAGTGGAAAGAGAGAATCTTTTTTTGGATTGGTTAGAAGGTCGTCTTTTAAAATATTGTGTTCGGTACCCATAACTATTGCACTTAGCATTTGTTTAATTAATCAGTTTTCAAATGTTGGAGAGAATATTATTTCAAAGTATACACAACGTTTTTCTGAGATTTCAAAGGCTAATGATAGAACAGATTTTATAAAAGCAGGATTTTTATTGGGAAGTTTACATCCTTTTGTCGGGGGAGGGAATGAATCTTTTGGATTCCAGTATGAAAGAGAAATCGCATCAAATGAAGGACGCTTTTATAAAAAGTTTAATTTGCCTTTACATGGTTCAGCACATAATTTTTATGCACAGGTTTTTTCTGGTAAAGGTTTGCTTGGCTTGTTTCTGATCTTAGCTTTGATTTTTTCAGCTATAAAAGATTCATTTATGATTCTTCAAAAAAAGAATGATTTAAATAATAAATCTCGTGCAATATTGCTGATAAATATCTCTTTTTTGTTTGCTGTTCTAATTTATTCCAATGTTCAAGAATTTTTTTATATACAACTTTTACAAATAGTATTCTTTAGCATGTTATTTATTTATGCTGCAAATTTTGGTGAATACTTGGAAAATATTCATATAAAATTTTATGGCTTAATTTTTTGCATCTTGATGGTTTGTCATATTGTTTGGGAATTCGCTGTGCCAGGTCATAACAGTGAATATCTAAGCGAAGAGTTTGGTTGTTACTCTATGGAGATGACATCAGAGGGAGAGCGTTTTCGATGGTGTGGAAGAAACGCTGCGTTGCGATTACCAATCAACAGAGATAGATTTGGGAATGCTTTTTTGAATTTAAATTTACGTACTTTTGAGTTGGGTAATCAAAAGAGATTTTTGGTGGCTACCATAAATGGTCAATCAATTTATCAACAGGAGTTACAAGGCTCAAGCTTTTATTCCAATAAAGTTTCTTTATCAAATGAGCTTGTAGACAATGATATGGATACTGTTCTAGTTGCGTTAAAAACTAACGCTTACTTTGTCCCTAGTGTAATGTTAAAAAACAGTAATGATAAAAGGGTATTATCTTTTCAAATAATAGAATAGAAATAAAAAGGGACACGCACTTTTTAATTTAAATCGGAAATAAAAAGGGACACGCACTTTTTAATTTAAATAGTTAAAAATTGGAAACTTTTAGTCTTGGTTTTTCGAGTAGTTATAATGATATGATTTTTTATTAAAAATTTTTGAGGATTCATTATGACTAAGGCTAGAAAATGTATTGTTAAAGACGGCGAAGATAACGTATATCATTGTATTTCAAGATGTGTAAGACAATGTTTTCTTTGTGGAGAAAATTTAAAAGAAAATAAAAATTATGAACACAGAAAAAAATGGGTTCAAGAGAGATTAAAAAAATTATCAGAAATATTTTGCATAGATATTCTTAACTTTGCAGTGATGAGTAATCATTTGCATGTATTGATTAAGGTAAATAATAAAAAATTAAAACAACTCTCTAATGAAGAAGTCGCTAAAAGATGGCGAATTTTATATCCAAAAAGTTCTATTATGGAAGAAATAGAGTTAGAAATATTGTCTAGTGATGAGGAAAAAATAAAAGAAATAAGAAAAAGATTAGTTAATATTGGATGGTTTATGAAATCCATAAGTGAGTATATTGCTAAAAGAGCTAACAAAGAAGATGAGTGTAAGGGAAGATTTTGGGAAGGAAGGTTTGTTTGTAAAAGAATATATGATGAAGCAAGTGTATTACAATGTGCACTATACATTGATTTAAATCCAATAAGAGCAAAAATTACTACAGTTCCAGAAAAGAGCATTTTTACAAGTGCATATGAAAGGATAAAGGCGAATAGGGCTAAGGAAAAATTAAATTATAAAAATTATAATTTTAAAAAAATATGTTTAGAAAAGGAGAGTAAAAGAGATTCTTGGTTGTTAGCAATAAATAAAAAAGAAGGTGGATTTTTATCATTAACATTAAAAGAATATTTAGGTATTTTAGATTTTGCAGGGCAAGAAATAATAAATGGAAAAAGAGGGAAAATTCCAAATAAAATTATGCCAATTTTGGAAAGATTAAAAATTGATAGTGAAAATTGGGTAGATAACTTAGAAAAAATCAATTATAGTTTTGCAAGATTTATGGGAAATAAAGAGTCAATGAAGAAGGAAGCTATTAAAATTGGTCAAAGGTGGTTTAAGGGAATAAGGCTAGCTTCTAAAATGTTTTCTTAATAAAATAAAAAAGTGTAAAAATTTTTATGTATTTTTTTAACTCTATGTTAAAAGCACTTAATGTTTATCTTGAATTGATAAAAAGCCTTTTTTAATTAAGTTTTAATGCAATTAAAATTGTCATATTTAGAAATCTTAATTTGATATCTATAAGTAAAGTAAAATAAAAGGATAAGTAAGATAATAGTAAGATAACAGGACACGCACTTTTAAAGATAAAAAAGTGAGTGTCCCTTAGTTAAAGTCTTTATTTTTTAATAGTTGCTTGATACAATAACCAAGCGGTAAAAGGTGTGCGAGGAATGGTCGCAAACTTGGTCAGGTTCGGAAGAAAGCAGCCATAGTGATTTTTTTCCTGTGATACATTTTTTGCCGTATTTAATTATTTCTTGAAATTATATTAGTTGTGATTTTTAATGTCTTATCTTGTTTTTGCTAGAAAATATCGCCCACAAACTTTTGCTTCAGTTACAGGTCAAGAACATATAACGCGGAGCTTAATTAATGCTATAAAAAGGGATAAAATAGCACATGCATTTTTATTTTCTGGGCCACGTGGGGTTGGTAAAACATCAATAGCAAGAATATTTGCAAAATCATTAAATTGTATTCATGGTCCAACGCCGACTCCTTGTCTTGAGTGCGTAAATTGTAAAGAAATAACGGAAGGTACTAGTCTTGCTGTAAGGGAAATGGATGGAGCTTCAAATAATAGCGTCGATGATGTAAGGGAACTCATAGAATCTTTTCAAACTTTGCCTCCCCCAAATTCAAAATATAAAATTTATATTATTGATGAAGTACATATGCTTAGTATTTCAGCTTTTAACGCATTATTAAAAAGTTTGGAAGAGCCTCCAGCTAATACTGTTTTTATTTTAGCAACGACAGAGCTTCATAAAATTCCAGACACGGTTATATCACGATGCCAACGTCATGATTTTAAATCTTTATCTTTTGATGAAATCAGAGGACAGTTAAAAAATATATTAAACAATGAAAATATGGATATTGATGCAGAGGCATTAAGAATGATATCAAAGCTTTCTGATGGTTCTATGCGTGATGCACAATCTTTATTGGATAGAGTAGTGTCTTTTTGCGAAGATAAAAAAATTACTTCTCTAGAAACTGGAGATATCTTGGGGGTTGTTCAACGTGCCATCATCGTTGAACTTACATCTGCAATAGTAAAAAGAAATGCCATTTTGGCAATTTCAATTTTAGATTCAAATTCTTTTATCATAGCTTCATCACGT
>CAZHFA010000001.1:7692-12359 GCA_964531865.1 uncultured Bdellovibrionales bacterium | reverse complement strand
ATAAAAGGATTAATAGATAAATTATATAGTATAAATTTTACAAAATATATTTAATTCAGGAGCAAATATTTCTTTATTTTTAGATGAATTTTTATCATATTTTAAAGATTTATTGTTGGCTAAATTAAATGGCCTTGATCTTCTTTCTTCTTCTGGACTTGATGAAGAAGAAATAAAAGTTTTAATAGATGAATCTAAAAATTTAAGCATTCAAGATATTCAGGATCTTTTTGCTATCTTAAGGGATGGTGGAGATAGAATTTTAAAAAGCTCTTATCCGCAATATTCTTTAGAAGCTCTTGTTGTGAAAATGGCAACAAGAGAGCCTGTAAAAGATATTGCTTGGGTGATTGCTAGTTTAAAAAATAAAATTCAATCAGTCGATAATAATAAAGATATTCAGTTGTCTGTGACTAATCTACCTAAAAGTATTACTGATGATTCTTCCAAAAATATTGTAAGTTTAAGTGAAAAATTAGAGCAAAAATTAAAAAGAAAAAATAAAGAGAAACAAGTAATTGAAGTAAATAAAGAAAAAAATGAAAGATTGATTCATGATAATGAAAATGAATTTGCAGAAGAAAAAAAAGTTTTTATTCCAAATGATTTTGTAAAGTTTATTGAAAAAGTAGGAACGAAAGTTTTGGAGTCATACATTAAAAGAGTTGAGTTTTTTGTAAATGAAAAATCGATAAAACTAAAGGGAATCTCATCAATAATCCATTACTTTAAAATGCGTGAAAGTAAAGAGTTGTTACTAAAAAGAATAGAAGAATACACAAAAAGCAATGACTGGTATTTGCAATTTGAGGAAGTGGGGAGTGATGATGTAAAAAATTTGGATAGTGTTGCTGAAAAAGAAAAGAAAAATATAAAAAATGTCGAGGAAAAACAAAAAAAAGTTGTTTATGAGGATGAAACTTTTAAAGAATTAAAAGATATTTTTCCTGGAACAGATATAGAAAAAATAATATAAATTAAGGAGAATGTTTATGGGAAAAGGATTTGGCGGAATGCCTGGAAATATGCAACAGATTATGAAACAGGCACAAAAAATGCAACAAGATATGCAACGAGTGCAACAGGAAGCAGAACAAGTTGTTATTGATGCATCATCTGGTGGAGGAATGGTAAATGTTTCAGTTAATGGAAAAACAGAAATTGTTTCTTTAAAAATTGATAAAAGTGTAGTTAACTCTGATGATGTTGAAATGTTACAAGATTTAATTATGGCTGCGACAAATGAGGCAATAAGAAAAGTAAAAGCAGAGAGTGAAAAGAGATATTCTTCTGTAACAGGTGGTTTATCAATTCCTGGATTGTTTTAATTCTGACGAGTTCTTATGTATTTGTTTCCAGAGGCAATGAAAAAATTAGTGCGTGAATTTTCTAAATTACCGTCTATCGGAGAGAAGACGGCAATGAGGTTGGCCTATCATGTTATAAATAATGATAGGGAACTTGCCGGAAAATTGAGTCAGGCTTTAATTGATGCAGTAGAAAATACATATTTTTGTGAAAGATGTTTTAATTTGTCTGAAGGAAAAATTTGTAAAATTTGTTCAGATACTTCTCGAGATCCTTCTTTGTTGTGTATTGTTGAAAAGCCAATGGATGTAATTGCTTTTGAACGAATGGGCGAGTTTCATGGGGTGTATCATGTACTTCATGGCCTTTGGGCTCCACTTAAAGGTTTGGGGCCTGAATCTATGAAGTTAAAAGAACTTTTTGAAAGACTTGAAAGGGAAGATATAAAAGAGGTGATTTTAGCGACGTCTTCCACTGTCGAAGGAGATGCTACATCGCTACTTATAGCAGATAGATTAAAGAGTATGAATATAAAGGTTTCCAGACTTGCACAAGGAATGTCAAAGGGAATAGAACTTGAATACGCAGATGACGTTACATTATCTCGTGCTTTTAGTGGGCGTAATGTTATATAATTTTTAATTGAAACGTTTATTGATTTTGATAAATTTTATTTCCAAATGCATCTACGGAGCTTTTTCCAATTTTTTGTCCGTATTTATTTCTATAAGTGGTATTTCCAAAGCTATCTGTAGTACTTTTCCCAATAGTCTGTCCGTATTTATCTTTGTAAGTAGTATTTCCGAATGCATCAACAGAACTTTTAGCAGTTGTTTGACCGTATTTATCTTTGTAAGTAGTGTTTCCAAACGTATCAACGGAGCTTTTTCCAATGGTTTGTCCATAATTATTTCTATAAGTGGTATTTCCAAAACTATCTTTAGAACTTTTACTAATTATTTTTCCATATTCATCTCTGCAAGTTGAATTCCCAAAGTTATCTGTAGTACAGCGAAGTGTGGCAAAAGAATTAAAGGGATAATTTAGGATAGTTAGTGCTAAAGATAAGTAAGTTAAAAATTTCATACAGACTTTCTTTTTTAAAGAAAATTAATTTGTGCTAGTTATACATTAAACAATTTATTTTTCAAGTGATATTTAAAAAAGTGCGTGTCCCATATTAAAAAATCAATTGTCGCTAATTGTGTATCATGATAAAATTTTAAATGTGTATTTTTTTTAGTAAATTCAAATGAATATGTATGATTTAATAATAATTGGCGGAGGAAGTGCTGGACTTGGTGTTGCTATGTCCGCACATAAAAAATGTAAAAAAGTTTTAGTTATAGAAAAAGATAAAATATCAAGTAAAACTTCTGCTTCAAGTCTTAGGATAATTCACGGTGGTTTTAGATATCTTCAAAAAATGGATCTCATAAGAGTGGCAGAATCATTACATGATCAAAATATCTTATTAAATAATTATAAAGAAGATATTCAAAAATTATCTTGCGTTATGCCTTTAAATAAATTCGGATTAAAAAGTCGATATCCAATGATATGTGCCAGTATTTTATATAATATGATTTCATTGCTTATTACTGGAAAATCTAATAAGGCTTTTGTCGGTAAAATATCAGACTATAAAAACGATATTGATATTATAAAAGAAAAAAATACATATGCTTTATTTTGGAACGATGCCTTATTAAAATCTCCTTCCCATTTTGCCGAGACATTATCAAATGAGTTAAAAAGTTATAATGTTGAAATTTTAGAAAATACTTTTTTAGAAGATATGACAAAAGAAAACAATGAATTTGTTTTGACTATTAAAGATAAAAATAATGAAACAACCAAAATATCATCAACATATCTTGTAAATACTACGGGGCCATGGCTTCAAAAAATAAAATGTAATATTAAGGAAGATGTAAACATTTACAAATGGTGTAAGGCTTTTAATATAATTCTAAATCAAAAAGCAAATTTTAAAGAAGCTGTTGGAGTTTTTGGCGAAGATAATAGAGCTTTTTTTATAGTTCCAAGAGATGGATTTATTTGTATAGGTACTTGGTATGTCCCCTTTAATGGTTCCTTAGAAAATGACATACTTCCTACAGAAAATGAATTAAAAGAATTTATGGAATCTTTTAATAAAACAAATCTTAATTTAAAAATTTCTAAAGATAATATAAAAACTTTAGAAGCTGGAATTTTACCAATGAAGTTTGTCGGGAAAAGTGGACCTGTTTTGTATGGGCTTGAGAAAATAAATGTAAATCAAAATTACGCAAAAGTTCTTAGTACAAAATACACGACATTTTTAAGTCAAGGAAAAAAGGTTATTGGAAAATTGTTTGGAAAATAAAAGATGAAAAATATTTTTAGAGATAAAAATTGCTTTATTTTAGCGTTGATTTTAATTGGTGCATTCATTATCAGATTTTTGAATATTGGTTTTGAAATAGGAAGTCATCCAGATGAAAGAGCAATTGTAATGATTTCTGAAGATGTCTTAAAAAATAATTTCAATCCAAAAAATTTTCATTATGGAAGTTTTATTTTTTATTTACTTTGGGCATCATCATGTTTTTTTGAATTTTTGATAAAAGTAGTTGAGAAAAGTTCAGTATTAAGTTTTTCTAAAGACTCTCTCTTGTCAACATTTCGTTTTTTATCTTCATATGATGGAGCATTTTATATTGGAAGGACATACGCTTGTATAGCAGGAACGATTACTGTTTTATTTACATATTTATTTTCAAGTAAAATTTTTAATAAAAAAGTAGGCCTTTTATCCGCTGTTATTTTGGCTACAAACCCATTTCATATATCGCTTTCAAGATATTATACAACAGATATTTTTGTCACATGTTTTTCTGTCATGGTAGCTAATTTTCTTTTTAATGCTATTCAACGTAATTCGTATAAAAATTATATATTTTCTATAATTTGTTTTTCCATAGGCTTTGTTTTTAAAATTAGTATGTTAACAATGGGATTGCCAATAGCTTGTTTTGGTATTTATCTTTTTATAAATAATAAGGATTATAAGAATTTTCATTCTTATATTAGATTTTTCATTTATCCAGTACTTATATTTTTATGTATAGTCTTTTTATTAGAACCATTTTTCTTTTTTGATTTCTCAAGATTTTATGCAGATAACCGTTCACAGGTTGATATGGTTACAGGCAAATGGATGCCACCATATACAAGACAATACTTAAACACTATTCCGTTTTTATATTATATTGAACAGATGTTTTATTACACAATAAGGCCAATCGTCTTTATTTTATCGATCCTTGGTGTAATTTTTTTTGTTAAGGATAAAAAAGAATCAACGTTTAAAA
>CAZHFA010000001.1:0-7682 GCA_964531865.1 uncultured Bdellovibrionales bacterium | reverse complement strand
TTCTATTCATTTTGCCGTCTTTTCTTAGCATGGGAAGTTATTTTGTAAAATTTCCAAGATATCTTCTTTTAATTTATCCTTTTTTATTAATTTTTGCAGGATTTTTTCTCTATAAAATAAAATCTAAAATTCTCACAATTGCAGTTTGTTTTTTATCTTTTAGTATCGCTATAGATTCAATTTCAATTTATTTTACAGAGCATTCTTATAGAACTGTTTCAAAATGGATTTATGAAAATGTTCCGCCTAATTCGATTATTTTAGGTGTACATTGGGATGATAAAATTCCTCTTAGAATACCTGAATTTGATTTTAATAAATATAATTATAAATATCATATAGATGAATACAATTTAAATTTATATGAAGAGAGTAATGAAAAAAATTTAAATGATTATGCTAGCACTCTTTTAAAAGGTGATTATATAGCATTGCCTGCAGATAGAATTTTTAGAGGCATATTAGATAAGTTTAATCAAAATAGAGAATATTCAATAAATATTTTACAAGGTATTTTCGATGGTTCTTTAGGCTTCGTTCCAGCATATATTTATAAGTCAAGGTCTTACTTAGCAAAAGTAGGAATTTTTAACGATGATTTAGCAGATGAAAGTTTAGTTGGATACGATCATCCCAAAACGTTTGTTTTTAAAAAAATAAAAAAGTTATCATTTGAAGAATTAAAAGATAAGATAAAAAATAGACAGCCAAAAAAAATGTTAAAAGATATTTTATTGACAAAAAATTTTGACTTGTCAAAGGATGGTAATCTTACAAAAGTAGTTAAGAAAGAAAATATAATTTTAGATTCAAGTAAGATGCAAGATGATAATTCAGAAATTAGCACTGAAATGAACTCATTTTGGGCAATGATTTATTGGTTACTTATTATCGATTTATCAACGTTATATATTTTACCAATTCTTTTTGTTGCATGTAAGAATTTACCAGATAAAGGAATTGGAATTTTTAGAGTTGTTGGTCTTTCCATTTTTTCATTTATAATGTGGATTTTAGGATCTGTTTTTAATATTGAATATTCACAAATCAATTTAATTTTAATTTTATTATTTTTGTACTTCATATCATTTTTCATTTTTAAAATAAGTACGTATTCTATAAATGATTTCTATCAAGAAATATTACAAAAAGGATTATTAAAAATAGAATGCGTATATTTTGGGGTATTTTTATTATTTGCAATTTTTAAATCGTTTTCTCCAGAAATTGTTTTTGGGGAAAAAACAATGGACCTTGGATTCTTAAATTATTTTACAAGATTAAAATCTTTACCTCCATCAGATCCTTGGTCTGTTGATAATCAATTGTCATATTATTTCTTTGGATATTTTATATTTGGTCTTATTCATAAATTATCGTCTTTCCAAACAGCTATTGGTTTTAATTTATCAATAGCAACGATTGCTGGTATATTAACGACATCACTAATTAGCCTTATTTTTTATTTAAAAAAATCACTAAAAATGTCAATATTATTTTCGTTAGCGATAGTGCTTTTAACGAATCTTGAAAAATTTTATATGTATTTTTTTGATTCAAGAAAAAATTGGCAACTTGGTTTTGACCTTTTTTGGAAGACTTCGAGAGTTCATGAATATTTTTCGAATTCCATTACTGAGTATCCTTTTTGGTCGTTAATTTTTTCAGATTTACATCCTCATATGATGGCGATGCCTTTATTTGTTTGTGTGATGTTTTTTATAATATATTTATATAAGGAAAATTCGCTAACTCCTATTTTCTATATAATAATGTCGTGTATTACTACTGTGCTTTTTATGACAAATACATGGGATGCAGTAACAATGTCTTGTCTTGGAATAATTTTTATGTTGGCTGTTTTCTTACAAGATTTTAAATTAGGATGTGTTGTATTAAAAAAATTATTAGTTGTTGCATTGATTTCTTTTATTTTTGTTCTTCCGTTTTTTATTTTCTGTTTATCTGGAAATAAAAATTCTATAGGCTGGGTTCAAACATCTGAATTTCATAAATGGTTTCATGTTATTAGGCATTTTGGATTTTGGCTTTTTCCTGTTTTTTGGGGGTTATTTACTTCTTGTAAGATTATAAAAAAATTATCGTTCACAAGAATTTTTATAAATATTGCAGTATCATCGATTCCTTTTTTAATTGCTTCTTTATCGCCATTTAAGGATATTTCTTGGGGCATACAAGGTATTAGTTTTTTTCTTATTTTTATTGGCCTTATATACATTAAAGAAGATGACCATTTTTTATCATCAATTTTGTTAATTACATTTGGTTTTTTAATTTCTTTAACAGAACTTTTCTTTTTTATTGACAGGGCAAATACAATATTTAAATTTTATATTGGAATGTGGTTTTTCATAAGTTTAGCATCATTACAATTTATAAAAGATAATTTTTCTAATTGGTTTTTTAGGTGGTCTTTTTTTGTTTTGTTTGGAATTTGTTTTATTAGTTCTTGTATATCATATGTTAAAATGGCAAATTTTAGTCATGTAAGAAATGAAAAAATAAGTCCAACATTAAATGGCATCGCATTTTTAAGAAATCAAAATAAAGATCTTTTTAATGTTGTAAATTGGATAAATAAAAATATAAAGGGGACTCCTGTTTTATTAGAAACTTATGGTGAATCATATCGTGTTGACACATCAATTCCATATCAAAAATATACAGGACTTCCCATTATTCATGGATGGGATCATCATATAAAACAACGTGGAACTCCAGAAGAGCAATTAAGATATAAAAAGGAAGATATTGATAGTTTGTATAATACACAAGATAAAAATGTGATAAAAAATATTTTGAATAAATATAATATTGCATTAGTTACTGTTGGTAAAAAAGAACGAGAAAAATATGGAAAAGAAAATTTAGAGAAATTTAATCAATATAAAAATATTTTTGTATTGTTATTTTCTTCTAATAATGAATCACTATATATAGTGAAAAATAGATTAAAAGATTTTAATTTAGAGTTAAAAAAATAAATTGGAGGAAAGATGGGGGCGTTGGTAATCTTTTTAGTGTTTTTATCATTGTTATTTTTGTTTTGTTCCCTTCCAGTAGTAGAGTCAATTATAATGTTTTTTATTTCTACTCCAATATTATTTTTTCTTTTTACATTTATTGGTTGTGGGTATACGAGCTCTTATTTGGCTTCAATTTTAAGTGTCTTATCGATAATTTTATTATTATCAAAAATTAAAAATGATAAAGTTTCTTATTCAAAAGTCGAAGAATGCAGTTGTTTTCTAATTTTTATTGTTTCCTTTATTATATTATATTTATTAAGTTTGGGATGGGCTGATTTTATAACAATAGGGGAAAGATTAAGGGATTATTCAATTTTGTCTTCGGTTATTAAATTTCCAATTGAGTTACAAGAACCATGGTTTGCAGGGGGCACACTAAATTATTATGCTTTCTGGTATAGAATGGGAAGTATGATTGCTTTTATATTTAATACTCCTGTTTGGAATACATATCATATAATGGTCGCTTTTAATACATCACTTTTTTTTACATTGATTTTCATAATTGTAAAAAAATATTTAAATTTTACTTTTTTACAATCTTTATTTCTTTCATTTATTGTTTTTCCCGGATGTAGTTATAGAGCAATAAAATTCTTTTTTTCAAATGATAATAATTGGTGGGGCCCTTCAAGGGTTATAAAAGGTGCTATTACGGAATTTCCTACATGGTCTTTTGTACTTGGGGATTTACATCCACATTTTTTAAATCTTTTATGCTTTCCGTTTTTTATTTTGCTAATGCTTTTTATAGATCCAATGAAATGGAATATAAAAGAGCGAATTCTCTTTTTTATATTTTTTTTAATTGTCCCTCCATTATTTATTTTTAACGCAAATGCCTGGGATATTCCAGTATATTGTTTGTTTTTTGTTACATATTTAGTGGCGGTTTGTATTTTAAGGTGTAAGTATAATAAGAAATTTAATTCAGAAAATGTTTTAGTTGTTAATAAAAAACCATATTTATTATCATTGGGATTGATATTGGTATTTTTTATTTCATTATTTCTTTCTTCTAGAAATATTATGTCTGTTGGAGCATCATTAAAATTTGTGGCAGGAGAAGTAGCAAGGACAAACACAAATGAATTTATAGATGCTTTTGGAATTCCTTTTTTTCTTATTTTTTGTTTTTTAATTTTTCTTCATAAGAATAAATATAAAAATGTATTTATAATGTTATTGATTTTTTCATTAACTTTTCTTAACTTGGCTATATATCCAATTTTTATTTTGTTTTTATTTAATTTATCTAGAATTATTGGTGATCTTGATGAAAATTACAGAGAATCAACTCCAAGAAAAAATTTATTATTTGATGTTGTAGGAATAGGAGTTTTCATTTTATGGCTTGTTCCAGAGATAATTTATTTTAATGATAATTATGGGGCTGGAAATGAAAGAATGAATACAATTTTTAAAATATATAGTGCAACTTGGAGTCTAAGTTATATATATGCATTTTACTTGTTAAAAAGAGTTGTTGATAAATATGATATAAAAAATTCCTATATTTTGTGGAGCTTAATTCCTGTGACTATTATTTGTGTGCTTCCATTTTTTAAATTTATTGGATTTAGACAATTTCAATATAGTGCTTCGCTTAGCGAAAAACAAAGAGGGCTTTTTGAAGTTGAAAAAATTTATCGTGGAGCTAAAAATACTATAAGTAAATTAACAAATATGCCTGATGGAATTGTTATTGAGTCTACAAAGGGAGCATATAATTATGCATCACATGTTAGTACATTATCTGGAAAGACTTCATATTTAGGATGGCAAAATCATATACAGCTTTTATATAAAAATTATGATGAAGTAAGAAAACGAAAAGAAAATATTGATAATTTTTATACAAAAATGAACTGTAATGAGAGAAAAGATTTTTTAAAAGTAAATAACATTACTTATGTTGTTTTAGGTCCTTTAGAAAAAGATGAATATAGGGAAAAATTAAACAATGATTTTTATTGTTTAAATAATATTATTCAAGAAGGTGATTACATTATTTTTATAGGAGAAAAATAGTATATGAAAAATGACATGTTAGAAAAAAGAGATAGACTTCCTAGTTCTATTTCTGTGGTTGTTCCATGTTATAATGAAGAAGAGGTTATTAAAGAAACATATAAAAGATTAAAAAATGTATTAGATAAAATAAATATTTTTTATGAAATTATATTAGTGGATGATGGCAGTAAAGATAATACATGGAATATATTAAAAGATTTATCTTTTTCTGATAGACATGTAAAGTCTATAAAATTAGCGAGAAATCATGGACATCAATTTGCTCTAACTTGTGGACTAGATCAATCTAAAGGCGAAGTCGTCTTAATAATCGATGCTGATTTACAAGATCCTCCAGAACTTTTAGAGGAAATGATAGAGAAATGGCAAGAAGGATATTTTGTCATTTATGGACAAAGAGTTGCTAGAAAAGGTGAAACTGCATCAAAAAAATTTTTTGCATATGTTTTTTATAGAGTAATTTCTAAAATTTCAAAAATAAACATTCCACAAGATACGGGGGATTTTAGATTGATTGATAGGAAAGCATTAGATGTGTTGCTTAGCATGAGAGAGACTCAAAGGTTTATAAGAGGCATGGTAGCTTGGGTGGGATTTCCGCAAACTCCAATCCCGTATAATAGAGAAGAAAGGTTTGCAGGGACTACAAAGTATCCATTTAAAAAAAGTCTTTTGCTTGCATTTGACGCGATTACTTCTTTTTCTTATGCTCCTTTAAGATTGGCTACATATTTAGGAGTACTATTTTCTTGTATATCTTTTTTATATTTTATTGTAGTGGTGATTTTAAAATTTATGGGGATTAATTTTGCTGGATATACATCTTTGATGTGTACTATTTTAATGCTTGGAGGAATTGAACTTATTGTCCTTGGTATTATTGGAGAATATGTGGGGAGAATTTTTGAACAAGGGCAAAAAAGACCTCTTTATATAGTGCAGGATATAAAGGGTGAGCCTAATTTAAAAGAAAAGTAGAAATTTAATAAAAGAAAAAAATTATGAGTGAAAATAAAAAAATAGCAATTATTGGAGCTGGTTTTTCTGGGCTTTCTTTAGCTTATGATTTATCAAAAAATGGTTATAGTGTAACAATTTTTGATAAAAAATCTTGTGTTGGGGGATTGGCAGATAGTTTCGCAATCAAAAATGGAGCGACATTAGAAAAATTTTATCATCATCTTTTTTCTTCGGATACTGCATTGTTTAAGCTTTTAGATGATTTAGGACTAAAAGAAAATTTACAATATAATTCTACAAATACAGGGATTTTTTGTAATGGTAAAATTTATAGATTATCAACTCCACTTGATTTATTAAAATTTAAAGAATTAAAATTTTTTGATCGCATAAGAATGGGACTAGGAGTTTTAAGTGCAAGATTAGTGAAAAATTTTTATCCATTAGAAAAAATATTTGCCACTGATTGGCTTATAAAACATTGTGGAAAAAATGCTTATGAAAAAGTTTGGAAATCTCTTCTTCAGGGAAAGTTTGGAAAATGTTATGAAAGGATTTCTGCAGTGTGGATTTGGAATAAATTTAAATTAAGAGGAGGAAGTAGAAATAAGTCTGGTGGGGAGTGTCTTATATATTATAAAGGTGGTTTTAAGACAATGCTTGAAGCCATTAAGGGAAAATTATTTAGTCGAGGCGTAAAATTTTTATTAAACACTCCAGTTGAAAAAGTTAAGAAATTATCAAATGGGTTTACTGTTTGTACGGCTACAGAATCATATGATTTTTCTAAAGTTGTTTTTACAGGCTCTACGCAAGAGTTTATAAATTTAGTTGATTTTTTACATGATATATATTTGCAAAAATTAGAAAGTATAAAATATTTATCAAACCTATGCCTTGTATTAGTATTAAATAAAAAATTTTCTGATACTTATTGGTTAAATATTGCTGATGCTGAATTTCCGTTTGTCGGAATTATAGAACATACTAATTTTGATAACATAGATAATTATGGCGGAAAACATATATTATATTTGTCAAAATATTTGCAAGAAGAAGATGATTTGTTTTTTTTAACAAAGGATGAGCTTGTGAGATTTTGTGTTTCTTTTTTGATAAAAATAAATCCAAATTTTTCTATTGATGATATTGAAGAATCATATTTATTTTCTGCAAAATATAGTCAACCAGTTATAGAAAAAGATTATTCAAAGTTGTTATTTGATATGAAAACTGGAATAGATGGACTTTATTTTACTACTATGGCACAAATATATCCTGAGGATAGAGGGACTAATTATGCTGTGGAATATGGAAGAAAATTAGCAAGTGTAATTATGAAGGATTAAAATATATGAATTATATTAGTCAAGATAAAAAAAATTTTTTTAATAAATATGAATGGTGCTTTTTTTGGATTGTTATTATTGTATCAATAATGTTTAGATGGATAGATTTAGAAGCTCGTCCAATTCATCATGATGAAGCTATACATTTAATACAAGGCTATTATTATTTTGAAAGACCAGATACAGGATTTTATAAATATGATCCCATGACGCATGGACCTTTTTTATATCATGCTCTTAAAATTGTATATCAACTTCTTGGGTATTCCACTTTTGCAGGAAGAGCTTT